>JASHVW010000222.1 GCA_030044395.1 Verrucomicrobiia bacterium | reverse complement strand
TCCAGCATCGGCGCGAATTTTTCCTGGTTTTCCCACAGGTAAAGCGTGTTCTTGCCCCACTCGCTTTTCATGATGTGCGGATGCGAGGCGACGGCGAGCGCGCCCTGCTCGTGGATTTTTTCGATGATTTCCGGAATCTCCAATGACGCGGAAATCGGCGCCTTCAAATCAATGCCCAACAAATGCGCGGAAGTCTTCCTCGTATAGCCGTCCTTGTTGAATTCGATGCCGGTCATCACCAGCATTTTGTAACGGCGCCACGCGCGCTGGCGTTCGCGCTCAATGATGGTGAAGTATTCGCCGATTTGTTCCGGCGCCAGTGTCATGTTGGACAACTCGGACAGTTTTCCAAGCAACCGTTTGGGATCCGCCAGGTGGTCGGTGATGCAGATGCAGTCAAAGCCGCGTTCGCCGTAGAAATCTATGATTTCCGGCACGGACAATTTGCCGTCGGAATAATTCGTATGGATGTGAAAATCGCAGAGCAGCATTTGCGCACAATGGCTGTTTCCGTTTTGATTTGCGACCGGCAGAGGGCGCATCACCCGTGGCGGCTCGGTCTCGAACAGCTTGACGGCGCGGCGGGGAAAATCATTGTCGGATTCCTCCAAAACCAATTCAGCGATCTTCATCGCGGCGTCGGGGCGGGAAATCTTCTTCAAATTTTTCCGCCATTCGTTCCAAAGCGTCGCCCTCTTCTCAAAGGCCAATTCAACGGCTTCGGCCACTTCCTTGTTCTTCTCCACCACCGTGCCCAGGTTGAATTTTTGGATCAATTCCGCGTTGCCTTCTTCCTGGCCAGGAATAACCTGGTTGACAATCATCGGACATCGCGCGGCAATCGCCTCCTGCACCGTCGCGCCGCCGGCTTTGCTGATGACGAGGTGGTGCGACATCATCAGTTCCGGCATTTGGTTGGTCCAGCCAAGAATTTTGACGCGATGCTCCTGGTCGCGCGTGCGTTCGATGAGTTTCGCGCGCAACTCGGGATCGCGCCCGGCGGTAATCGTTAAATGCACGTCTTCGATTTCCAGCAAGCGGTCAACAGCCTTGCCGGCCTTTTTCTTGCCGGTGTTAATGATGTAAAGGATCCGGCGCGGTTCCTCTCCAATAGGGTCAGGCAATTCGACGGACCCGCCCGCAAACATCGGGCTGACCGGGAAGCCCAACACCTTGATTTGATCTTCGGCGACGCCGCCTTGCCTCAAAACGTCAGCGGTGGCGTCGTTGGCGACACAAAAATAATCGCTTGGGGCGCGGAACCAGGCGGAATTGACGGTGATGGAATCGGTGACGACGGTGATGAACTTGAAGGGACGCTCGTGGTGGCTGGCGTAAATTTTTTTGATTACGTGCCCATAGACCGGATAGACCGACACCACGCAATCCGGCTGGGCCTGGGCGAGGATTTTTTCCAGCACGGCCTGCAGCCGTGTAAAACTGCCGAGCTGTTTTTCCACCAACGGGTTTTCAAGAAGGGAATAAAATTGTCCCCAAAGTTTCGGCGCGTAGGCAACCATTCCCAGATAGGTTTTCCGAGCGAGCGTGTTGAACGCGCCGTAGCTATCGGCAAACAAATCGAGCACTTCGGCACGCGCGTCCTCGTCAGCCAGTTCAATCGCGTCGCGCAAATTGCGCGCGGCGGCGTTGTGTCCGTCTCCGAACCCAGCGGTGAGAATGAGAATTTTTTTCATGCCGCATGGTAACCCTATTTCATCCTTGTTACGACCATGTGTCGGAAATGTGAACTTTTATTCACATTTTTATTCACAATTTTGCAACAAAAAGGGCCGCAATCGCTTGCGGCCCGTGTAAATTGTGAATAAATCACGCCAAACTTCGACAAAACCGCTCAATCCGCTCCAATCCCTTTTCGATGTTTGCCATGCTGGTGGCATAGCTCAAGCGGACGTAATCGTCCGCGCCAAATGCAATTCCGGGAACGGCGGCAACCTTCTCCGCCTCCAGCAATTTGGCGCAAAAGTCGGACGACTTGAGCCTGGTTTCGGAAATATTCGGGAACAGATAAAACGCGCCTCTGGCGTTCACGCAGGAAATTCCGGGAATAGAATTCAGCTTTTGGTGTGCGAAGCGGCGGCGCTTATCAAACTCCGCGAGCCATTTTGGCAGATGATCCTGCGGGCCGGTGAGCGCGGCGACTCCACCTTTTTGCGCAAACGACGTCGGATTGCTTGTGCTGTGGCTTTGCACAGCGTCAATCGCCCTGGCAATCGGCTCCGGCGCGGCCAGGAAACCCAACCGCCAGCCGGTCATGCTCCACGCTTTTGCGAAGCCGTGGACGATAACGGTATGCGCCTGGTGCTCGGGCGAAAAACCGGCCACGCTTCTGACCTTCGCATTGTCGTAAAGCAACTGCTCATAGATTTCGTCGCTCATGATAAGCACGTTTTTCTCGACGCAAATATCCCCGAGCGCCTTGACTTCGTCCGGCGAATAGACCGAGCCGGTCGGGTTGCTGGGCGAGTTCAAAATGAACAGCCGCGTGTTTGGCGTGATGGCGGCGCGCAATTGCAGCGGGGTGACTTTGAATTCAGTTTTGTCCGATGTTTGCAAAACAACGGGTTTGGCGCCGGCCAGCTTGACCATTTCCGGATAGCTCAACCAATATGGCGCGGGAATGATGACTTCATCGCCCGCTTCGCACGTGGCCATGATGACGTTGAAACAGGAATGCTTTCCGCCGCAAGAGACGATGACCTGCGACGGTTTGTAATTCAGCCCGTTCTCGCGCTTGAATTTTTCCGCGATGG
Organism: Verrucomicrobiia bacterium; assembly: GCA_030044395.1. Taxonomy (GTDB): domain Bacteria; phylum Verrucomicrobiota; class Verrucomicrobiia; order Limisphaerales; family UBA11358; genus UBA11358. The sequence goes on along the minus strand of JASHVW010000222.1, from coordinate 4,922 downwards.
CCTCCCGCAATTCAGGAATGCCACTGCTGGGCGTGTATTTGGTAAAACCGGCGGCCAGCGCCTTGGCGGCGGCGTCCTTGATATGCTGCGGCGTGTCAAAATCCGGTTCGCCCGCACCGAAACCCACGACATCCTCGCCGGCGGCCTTCATTGCCTTGGCTTTGGCATCAATGGCAAGGGTGAGCGATGGCGACAGCGACGCGGCAGCTTTGGAAATTTTATAATTCATAATTTGAGCGCGGTGAATTTACGGATTAATCGTCGAAATTCAAGAACGGAAATTATTGGAGGCGACTGCAAACCGACTCATGTCAAAGGAACGGGGCAAGGAAAAGTTTTGAGTTCTGACAAGCGCCTTTATTTCTTTGCCCTCAATTCCCTTGCCGTCCAGCCTTATGGTGGACTTAAGGGTTTTTCAGTTTCGGCCGTTTCGGAGGCCTTGTTTTCGAGGTTCAACTGCTCCGGAGGATTGGTGGCCAGGCCGGATTCGACGGTCACCGGCCCCGGCGGTTTCTCAAGCGGAACACGCCGGAGTTCGTCCGCAGCCGGCAAATCTTCCAAACTGCGCAGACCGAAATATTCCAGGAACAGCGGTGTAGTTCCGTAAGTCTGCGGGCGCCCGACAACTTCCGCCCGGCCGACCGACTCGACGAGACCGCGTTCGGTCAGCGTCTGCATGACACCGTCCACGTTTACACCGCGAATCTGCTCGACCTCGGCGCGTGTCATCGGCTGGCGATACGCGATAATGGCCAGCGTTTCCAAAGCGGGCTGCGAGAGCCGGGCAGGCCGGATTTTTTGACCGACCAACGCTTTCAGCCATGGGGCAAAATCCGGTTGAGTGACGAACTGCCATGCGCCGGCGACACAGGCCAACCGGTAGCTGCGCCCGGCGACCTCGTGTTCGTGCGCGAGTTGGTCCAGTGCAGCCGTCAATTCGCCTTCCTTGGTTTTGGCCAATGACTTGGCGGTTGTATCGGCATCTTCGGCTTCGGCGGCGCCGGCGAGGATTTCGCGCAGTTCCTTGACCGAGAGCGGTTTTTGCGCGGAGAACAGCAACGATTCGAGAATGAATTTAAGTTCCATGAGTTGGTTGCGGACTTGAAATTTCAGAGTGTGAAGCGGCGGCTGGTTCAGCGGCGGCCACCGGCGCGGCAGCGACCATCACCATTTGCGCCCGGGTGATTTCAATTTCGCCAAACGGTTCCGGCTGCGCGCAGACCAGTTGTTTCAGACGGATGAGCTCCAGCAACGCCAGAAACGTGCAGACCACTTCGGACCGGCTGGCGGCATTTTCAAATAGCTCGGAAAATTTAATGGCACCGCGTCCGGAAATGATTTTAAGAATAAATTCGATTTTTTCGCCGACGGTCCATTGGTCTTCGAAAATATCACGGTCGGCGCCTTGACGCTGCTCGAAACGTTTGAGGACGGTGTTGACGGCGTTAAGCAGGTCAAAGATCGAAACGTCCGGCTTGGGCGCGGGCGCGGCGGATTCGAATTCGAGTTTTGACGGCAGGCGCGGAAAAATGTTCTCCTGCCGCGCTTCGAGCGTTTGAAGTTGTGCGGCGGCGTCCTTGAATTTTTTATATTCGACCAGTTGCCGGATGAGTTCCCAGCGCGGGTCCTGGCCTTCGTCCTCGCCTTCGATTTGCGGCTGTTGATCCACCGGGAGCAATTCGCGGCTCTTGATATACATGAGCGTTGAGGCCATCACCAAAAACTCGCCTGCGATTTCCAAATCCAGGAGCCGCATGGTATCAATGTAGTCGACGAACTGCGTGGCGAGTTTTGTGAGGTTGACCTCGTAAATGTCCACCTCCTCTTTTTTGATGAGGTACAGCAGCAAATCGAGCGGGCCTTCAAAGACTTCGAATTGGACTTTGTATTCTTTGTATGCGGACATGAACCGGGGAGGATTCTAATATGCGAGGACACCGTTGGCAATCTTGGAGCGTTCCCATTTGCCGATTGCAAAATCTTGACGCGGGGTCTTGTAAAAATTATTCTCAAAAACCGGCTGGTGGCCGTAGCTCAATGGTAGAGCCCCAGATTGTGGTTCTGGATGTTGCGGGTTCGAGTCCCGTCGACCACCCCATTTCTTTTCAGATCTCGAAACTGGGTTTGTCTTTCGGTTCCTCGATTCGCCCCAATGGGATTTTATTCCAGACCCGTTCATGGACATAGAACAGAAGAACCTTGGTGAACAGTTCCACGCCGCTGATGCTCAGCGCCCATTTGATCTTACCCGTGATGATCAAGGAAATGATCATCGTGTCCATGCTGCCAGCGAAACGCCAGGAAACAGCCTTGACGAAACTGCGGTAATGTTTTTCAACCATCCCGAAAGCTAAAAAAACATCGGCACAAATTCAAACAAAGTCCGCGGTTTCTGTTTGACCCCCTTTCCGCCGGCAGCGCAACCTGAATGGCATGGTTTTGCCCAATGCCTTGCTGGTATTGCCGTTCGTGTTGCTGCTCGTCTCCATGGCGGCGGCACCCGTGCTCGCGCCGGAGTGGTGGCGGAGGCATTATCCCAAAGTCGCGCTGGGCCTGGGGGCCATTAACTTCGTCTATTATCTTGCGGAATTGCACGCTTCTGCGGAAATCCTGCATTTGGCACACGAATATATCAGTTTTATCGCGTTGATTGGCTCACTCTTTGTCGTCAGCGGCGGCATTCAGCTACGCCTCAACAGCAACGCCACGCCGCTGGCGAACACGCTCTTTTTGTTTGCAGGCGCGATGGCGGCAAATGTTCTAGGCACCACCGGCGCGGCGATGTTGCTCATCCAACCGTGGATTTATGCCAATAAGCATCGTTGCCGCGCCCATCATCTTGTGTTTTTTATCTTTATAGTTGCCAACGTTGGCGGATGCCTCACGCCTATTGGAGACCCGCCGCTCTTCCTCGGCTACCTGCAAGGCGTGCCGTTTTGGTGGGTGACGGAACATTGCTGGCCGGAATGGCTTGTTGCCACCGGCCTTTTGCTGGCAATGTTTTATGTGGTGGACAAATTCCATCATTTCCGGGCACCGGAGCTTTCCGTTAAAACTGAACGCGAAAAATGGAGCTTCAGTGGTCTGCCGAACTTGTTTTTTATTGCGGTGATTATCGGTGCGGTGTTCATCGAAAAGCCGGCCTTTTTGCGCGAAGCCATCATGGCAGCGGCCGCGCTGGGTTCCTGGACGATAACGCGACGGCATCTTAGGCATTTTCACGAGAAGAACGAATTCGATTTTCATCCTTTCATTGAAGTCGCCGTTTTGTTCGCCGGAATCTTCGCAACGATGATGCCTGCGCTTGATTTGCTGCGGGCTCATGCGCGCGATATTTTGGGCGCAAATCCTCAACCAGAGATCTTTTATTGGGGCACCGGCGGGCTGTCGGCGATTCTGGACAACGCCCCCACATATCTCGGATTTCTAAGCGCGCTGATGGGAAGCAGCGGCATGGATAATGTCTCCGGGCTCCTCATGCATAACACTGCGGGCGTTCTGGCGGTCAGTCTCGGCTCTGTCTTCTTTGGCGCAGCCACTTATATCGGCAACGGCCCGAATTTCATGATCAAAGCCATCGCCGACCGCCAAGAAATCGCCGCCCCCAGCTTTTGGGGATTTATCTGGAAATTCGCGTTGCCATTCCTGGCGCCAGTATTGGCGGCGGTCTGGCTGATTTTCTTTCATTGATTTTTTGTAACGACTGTGAAACATTTCCGTGTATCAGGCGTCTTAATCCATTAACTTATCGAGGGTTTGATCGGAGTGCGCACACTATACAATATATTGTTCGCGTTTTTCTTTGTGCTGTCGTCGCCGTATTACTTCCGGCGGATGTGGCGGCGCGGCAACTGGCGTCCCGGTTTCCCCGAACGGTTCGCGCGTTATAACCCCAATCTCAAACAGGCGCTGACCAACCGCCACGTCATCTGGATGCACGCGGTCAGCGTCGGCGAGGTTAACCTATGCACTCAATTGATTCGGGCGCTGGAAGTGCGGATGCCCAACGTCAAATTCGTCGTCTCCACCACGACCACGACGGGCATGGCCGAGTTGAAAAAGCATCTGCCGACGTATATCAGCAAAATCTATTATCCGATTGACCGCCGGAAATGGGTCCGGCACGCCCTGGCGGTGATTAATCCAGAGGCCATCATTCTGGCCGAAGCGGAAATTTGGCCTAATTTTCTCTGGCGCGCGCAGGACTTGAAGATTCCGGTTTTTTTGGCGAATGCGCGCCTCTCTGACCGCTCCTTTCGAGGCTACAAACGGTTTGGTTTTCTATTCCGCCCGCTGTTCGCTTCATTCGCCGGCGTTGGCGTGCAAAATGGAACAGACGCGGAGCGGCTGCGCAAACTTGGCTGCCGTCCCGAAGCCATTCATGTTGTGGGTAATTTGAAATTCGACGCCGCCTGGCTGAACGAACGGTGGGCGCTGGATGTGCCGGCGTTGTTTCGGCAGCTCGGCGTGCCGCCGGACGCCCCGGTCCTGGTCGGCGGCAGCACGCATAAGGGGGAGGAAATCATTTTGGCGGAAATTGCGCAGCGGCTGCGGGTGCAATTTCCCAAATTGTTTCTGGTGCTGGTCCCCAGACATTTCGAGCGTTGCGTGGAAGTGGGCCGGCAACTGCGCGCCCGAGGGGTCAAATTCGTTTATCGCAACCAGGTCGGCACCGACTCGACATTTTTAGACGGCAAAGTGGAATGTTTGCTGGTGAACACGACGGGTGAGTTGCGATTCTTCTACGAATGTGCGACAGTGGTGTTTGTCGGCAAGAGCGTGACGGCGACGGGCGGACAAAATCCGATTGAACCCGGGGCGCTGGGCAAAGCGATGGTGTTTGGGCAGAACATGCAGAACTTCGCGGAAATTGCGCGGAACTTCGTGTCAGAAAACGGGGCGGCGCAGGCACGTGACCCGGA
>JASHVW010000221.1 GCA_030044395.1 Verrucomicrobiia bacterium | reverse complement strand
AAATCACGCACCGGATTTTTGCCGCTGGAGCGTTATGACGTGGACATGGAATTGTTGCGCGGTTTTCCGGCGGACGTTTGCCGGCGTTGGTGCGTGGCGCCCTTTGACCGCATGAGCAAGGCCGTGCTCGTGGCAACGGCCAATCCGTTTAACCAAAAGGCCGCCAAGGCGCTCTCGGAAGCAACGTCTCTCCGCTTGTTGTGGTATCTCACCATGCCGTCCGAGCTGCTCGTGCTCATTCGCAAAGCGTTCCATTGATATTATGGCCAAGGTAAAATCATTCGGAGAACGCATCGCCGACGCCCTCGTCGAGGACAACCTCTTAAGCGCGCGGCAGGTCGAGGAATTGCTTGAACAGCAGAAAAAGGAAGGCGCCCGCCTCGTCAAGCTCATCGTCGAAAAAGCCTATGTCAGCGAGCAGGATTTGGCCGTTTGCATGGGTCGCGTGCTCAACGTGCCGCCCGTCAATCTCTCGCGGGTGAATATCCCCGAGGAAATCGCCGAGTTGCTCCCACGCGAAACCGAATACAATCATAAGGTCGTCCCGGTCTCGCGCCTCGAAAATAAAATCTTCCTCGCCATGGCCGATCCGCTCAACGTCCTCGCCCTCGACGACGTCAAGCGTATCACCAAGCTGGAAATTGCCCCGCTCATTGCCTCCGAAAAATCCATCACCGACCGCCTGGCCGCCCTCGATGCCGCCAAGGGCGGCTCCATGGAAGACATCATCCAGGAATCACAGAAAAAACAGGATGAAGAGGCTACTTCCGTCGAGGCCATCAGGGAAGGCGCTGAGGAAGTCAATTTGGACAAGCTCGCCGCTTCTAGTGAGGAAGCCCCGGTTATCAAACTCGCCAATTTAATCATCGTCCAGGCCATCAAAGACCGCGCAAGCGACGTCCACCTGGAACCCTTCGAACGGATCATGCGCCTCCGCTATCGCATTGACGGCGCCCTCGTGGATGCCACCCCGCCGCCCAAACAGATGCAACTGGCTCTCGCCTCGCGCTTCAAAATCATGTCCAGCCTGGACATCGCCGAACGCCGCCTTCCCCAGGACGGACGCATGAGAGTCAAGGTCGGTGGCAAGGATTACGATTTGCGCGTTTCCGTTCTGCCAACTGTCTTCGGCGAAAAGGTCGTCCTCCGCGTCCTCGACAAATCCAATTTGTCCGCCAGCCTCGACAAACTCGGCTTGGACGCCGATACCTTCAAACAATTCAAGTCTGCCATTGATGCCCCACATGGGTTGATCCTCGTCACCGGCCCAACCGGTTCCGGCAAGACCACCACTCTGTATTCCGCCCTCAATGAGTTGAATAATCCCCAATGGAATATCGTCACCGTCGAAGACCCCGTTGAATTTCAGGTTCCAGGCATCAACCAGGTCCCCACCAAAAAAGAGATCGGCCTCACCTTTGCCAACGCCCTCCGCTCCATTCTGCGCCAGGACCCCGACATCATCATGATCGGCGAAATCCGCGACACCGAAACCGCCGAAATTGCCATCGAAGCCGCCTTGACGGGACACCAGGTGCTTTCCACGATGCACTGCAATGACGCACCCGGTGCCATTGCCCGCTTGGACGACATGGGCATCGCTCCCTTCCTGATTTCTTCCTCCGCCATTCTCTCCTGCGCGCAACGGCTTATGCGCCGCATCTGTGCGCATTGCAAGGAGCCCGTGACCTATCCGCAAAAAATGTTCGAGGACCTCGGGATTGACCCGGCCAGTTTTCAAGGCGTGCAGCTCTACCGGGGGCGCGGATGCGAACGCTGCAAAAATTCCGGTTATTCCGGCCGTATGGCCATTATCGAGGCAATGACCATCTCCGACCAGATTCGCAAGCTTATCATTGCCCGGGCCAACACCCGTGAAATGGCCAAGGTGGCCACCAAGGAGGGGATGCACACCTTGCGCATGGCGGGCTTGGACCGGGCCCGGGAAGGTCTCTCCACCCTCGAACAAGTCCTCCTCGTCACCGCCGCGCACTGACTAATGTCTCTTATTTCGTGTAACCCGGCAAATAACATGGCATTGTTGGACGCGCAACGGCATTGATCGGACTGACATTCAAATTTTAGGAGTACGCGCGATTGATTTCCCTCTCCCAGCCCGTCCTCCGTGGCAGCACTGCCGAGGGTGGACGGGAGAGGGGCAGGGCGCGAGGACGGTGGAAATGTTTTTAGCATCCATGTTGAAGCCACCTCCAAAGTCAACTCGGACCGATCGGTCAAGACGAAGTCAAAGCCCAAAAGATCCGCTGCTCCTTTTCCCCAACCAAATGGCTGCAGTCAGAATCTGCGCTGCGGCGTTTCACCGGGTTGCGGTGTGGGTTCCAACCACGGCGGCAGTTGCGGCTTCCATTCGGGGGCAATTGGCGCAATGCTCAACGGAATCAACGTCGGCATCGGACTTGTCCCGGCCGGGGCGGCGATGTTGCCGCTCAAAGGCGCGAACGATGCGCCGATCGGATTGGCTTGCGGATCAGCCAGCAGCGTGTCGGGCGTCGAAATTGGACTCGAACCCGTATCGTCCTGCGGCGTTGCCGATGGCGCTGGCTGGTTCGGCATGATTAGTTTCTGAAAAGCTTCGTCTTCGGCAATCTGTTCCGCGCTGGGCCCGGTCGTGGCCACGGGGGGGGAGCCTAGTCCAAAAAGCCCGGTGCCGCCGGCATTTTGATCCTGATTTTCCCCGGGGTTGGCGGATATCGAAGTGAAAAACAGCCCTTGCAATCCCGGGCCGCTCTCGCCAATCGCCACCGCGGCAGCCATCGCCCCATTGGTTGCCCCTGTGGGAAGGTTCCATTGTGAAAGGCCGGCAATTCCACTATTGGTCATCGCATTGTCACGCTGCCGCTCCCTCTCCAAATATCTCACCTCCAGCGATTCCGAACCATTCTCCAATTGCCCTACCGCGTTCGTTTCAGGCAGGCCTAATAGTTTCTCCGCCGTCGGAACCCCCAGTATTTCCTCCGGCGTCAACAGCGCCCAATTTTTTTCCTTGTCGAGTTGCTCCTGCATTTGCACCGCCTGCTCCGGCGACGGCATCGGCTGCGGCCCCGGTATGGCCTCCCCCTGCGGGGGACCGACCCCCAGGAAAGGGGCGCGCACCGAATCGGATGCGCCCGTCAACGGCGATGCCGCCGGCGCCAGCGAAGGAACGTTGGAACTGATTTCGTCGTTGTCCGGTGATGAATAGGTAATGCGCTGTTCTTGCGGGGCCGGTCCTTGGGCATGAACCGCCATCGCCACGCTCAAGGCAAGCGCAATCGGCAGCAGCAATTGCATTGTCGGAAAACGACGATTCATTTTGAGAATGCGAATTCTAACGCCTTGGACACCATCCGTCAAAATTGAATTCAAAGATAAATCCTCACTGTTTCTCATATTCGCCTTTGCGGATTTTCTTCAGCACGGTAAATCCGGCCTTTTTAGCGTCCGAAAACGACACCGGCTTGAGCTTATGCGGCGTACTGAAGCTGGAAATGATTTTACGGACCGGCTTTTTGCAAGCAGGACACTTTTCCAGCGGCGGCGCGGACAG
>JASHVW010000220.1 GCA_030044395.1 Verrucomicrobiia bacterium | reverse complement strand
AACGAGTCTCTGACTGGCGGTTTGAAAAATGACTGCTTGGAAGATCCCCAGGACGAGAAACAAAGGCTCAGCGTGGCGGTTTCATATTTTTGGCAGTATCCTAATTTGGAGGTCCTCCGATTGCCTTGGTGACGATGTCGCTGACGGCTTTGGTCATGGCCGCAATTGGCCCTTTTGCGCCGGTGATTTGGTGCCGCTTTGCCAACCAGGCCGGTTCGTTGTAAGAAAGCCAGGTTTTGCCCGAAGCGTCCTGCCACACAAGCGCTTTCAGCGGCAGATCAATACCAATCGTTTGATTGGCCTGCATCAAGGGCGTGCCGCCGCGCGGATTGCCGAAGAGGATGACTTCGGTTGGCCGCAACGTCAGCCCCACTTCCGCGGCCAAAGCCGCATGATTGATGCGGGCGAAAACGCCCAAGCCGTGCGGTTTGAGTTCGGCTTCGAAGCGGTTCATTGTTTCCGCCGGCCCAAAGTTGCTTCGTACAGTTTTCAATCCTTCCATAGTAAACCTCCATTCAGGTTGATCTGACGAAGGCGGCCGTCCATTGCTTGTCATGCCCGGCCTTGCCGATCCAGTCGCCCCCCAACCGAACATGTGTTGAATGACTCCAATCCGGAATGAATTTCATTGGTGGAGCGCCTGCTTTCATCATTAGCTAGATGGTTTTTATTTCACCGCCATCCATGCGGACAGCAGAACCTGTCATCCACTTTCCAGCGGGCGAAACCAAAAATGCCATCAAGCTGGCAATATCTTCCGGTTGTCCGTAGCGGGTGATTCCGGCTTCGGACGGAAATTTTTCGAGCGCCTCTTCCACCGTCATATTGTGGGCCGGGGCGTATTTTTGCATGTAGGTCATTCGCCGGTTGGTGAATACGGGTCCCGGAAGGACACTGTTCACCTGGACACCGTCTTTGATCCCCCGTTCGGCGAAAGCTTTGGCCATGGCGACAATGGCGGCATTGATTGTAGCGACAGCCGCGAAAGCCGATTTTGGAGCCAAAGCTGAATTGCCGGACGTGAAAACAACCGAGCCTTGCGATTTTTTAAGCGCTTCCCAGGCATGAATGGCGGCGCGGCGCGCGCCGTGGAGTTTGAGGGCCATTCCATCATCCCACTGTGCATCCGTCATCTCAAGGATATCAACCTGGGGCACGGCGCCGGCGATGTTGAGGAGGGCATCAATTCGGCCAAACTTTTCCAAAGTTTTTGAAACCAGCGTTTTGGCCGCGTCCGGCTCCCTCAAATCGAGCGCCAGGACCAGAGGCTCGGCGCCGGCTGACTTAACGGCGCCAGCAGTTTCCTGGAGGGCCTTTTCATTTCTGGCGGCAAGGGTGACGGATTTAAAATCATTCGCCAGGCGAATGGCTGTGGCGCGGCCAATGCCCTGGCTCGCCCCAGTTACGATCGCGACCGTTTGTTCCATAATTTTTACTCCGGTTGACATTTGGAAACTATGCTTTCTTTAGAACTGAATTGGCGGCTTCAAGCAAAACTTCCACCACAACTGTGGGGGCGGTGATGGAAGGGGAATGATCCACAGGACGCGCCAAAATTCTGGCGTTCATTCGTTCCGCCATAAATTGTTGCGTCTTCGGGGCAATCATCCGGTCTTGTTCCGCTACAAGAAACCACGACGGCTTTGATTTCCAAGCTGGGGGAGGGGCTTTTTCCTGGATGCACTTCAGGTTGATTGGCCTTTGAATCGCGTTCAGGACGGCCAAGGTTTCAGGCGCGGCATCCTGGGCGAACGCATTGGCAAAGCCTGCCTCAGGCATCCAAATAAAGCCGTAGGCGTCCGGCGCAAGTTGAGGGGCATTGGGATGGGGGATTTCGCGATAAAAGACATCCGCCACGGTCTCGCCTTCGGTTGGAGCGAGGGCCGCGATATAAACCAAGCCTTTAACACGTTCACTGGAGACGCCGGCAATAGGCGCGCCCGCATAGGCATGCCCCGCCAGGATTACAGGGCCTGCGATCCTTTCAACCACGCGGCTCACTGCCGCGATGTCATCGGACAAGGAAGTGAGCGGGAGAGGCGCGCAGCTTACCGCAAGGCTGGCTTCCTTTAGCGGCCCAATAACGGGACTCCAACTGGAGCCGTCGGCCCAGGCGCCGTGAACCAGCACCACGGTCGCATTTTTCTCATAGCTCATCATAAAATCCCTCATTCAGTGATTTGCTTGCGCGAGTTTTTTTGAAGGGCCTCCTTCAAGAATTTTAGAATGGCGGCCGCGATTTCGTCGCAATGGGTTTCGAGGGCAAAGTGTCCGGTATCAAAGAACCGAATTTCCGCGTTCGGGAGGTCGCGCTTGAATGCTTCCGCGCCTGCCGGGAGGAAAAACGGATCATTCCTGCCCCAAACGGCTAAAAACGGAGGTTGGTATTTGCGGAAAAAGTTTTGGAACTCCGGATACAGCTTGACGTTATTGGCGTAGTCCAGGAAGAGGTCGAGTTGCGCCTCATGCGCACCGGGCCGGGAGAGATAAAAATCATCAAGCGAACGCCCATCAGGGGAGACGAGGGACCTGTCCGCCACGCCGTGTACGTATTGATACTCGGTCGTTTGCGGGGTCAACATGGAACGGAGAGCATCACGATTGGCTTGGGAGGGTTCTTTCCAGTAAGCGCGGATGGGATTCCATCCGTCGCTCAGGCCTTCGACATAGGCGTTGCCGTTTTGGGAGATGACGGCCTCGATGCGGTTGGGACAGGTGAGCGCAAAGCGCAGGCCCACGGGAGAGCCGTAGTCAAAGATGTAAATGGAGAATTTCCTTAATCCGATGACTTCTGTAAGCGCGCCGATGACTTGGGCGAGATTGGCAAATGTATAAGCAAATTCCTTGTGGCTTGGGAGGTCCGTTTGGCCAAAGCCGGGGAAATCAGGCGCGATAACGTGGTAATGCTCGGCCAGAATCGGGATGAGGTTCCGAAACATATGGCTTGAGGTCGGAAATCCATGAAGCAGCAACAAGGTCGGCGAAGACTCTTTTCCGGCTTCACGGTAGAAAATGTTGAGGCCGTTGATGCGGATGAATCGGTAGTTGATAGTCATAATTCTTTGCTCCAACGAAAAATTTTCATTATTTTCCAGTTCCGTTCATGTTTTGCCGGCGCGTGCATTCGATTTGGGGGCTGGCGGAGGCTGCACCTTGGGCGGCACGCTGGCAAAGAGTGGAATTAGCCCCTCCGGCAAAGTTGGATGGGTGAAAATGGCGTCGCGCAACGCGGTACAGGGAAGGCCGGCCAGCATCGCGACCTGAACTGTCGCCATGGTGTCCCCTGCCCCGACTCCGAATGCGGTAAAACCAAGGATGCGGTCGGTCTCGTTTTCAATGAGCGCTTTCATAAACCCGCGTGTCTCGGAAAGTGTCCGTGCGCGCAAGACTCCATTCATCGGGATTTTGGCCAGCCGGTATGGAATACCGCGGGCCCTGGCTTCGGTTTCGCTAAGGCCAATTCGGGCAAATTCCGGATCCGTGAACATGCAGAAGGGTACTTGTCGTCCGGTGGTTACGCGATGACCGCCCAAAATATTGTCGCGAACGACTTGAAAATCGTTTTCGGAGATGTGTGTAAAGTGCGGACTGCCGGCGCAATCGCCCGCCGCCCAAACACCGGGTGCGGTGGTTTCCAGACGTTCGTTCACTTTCACGTAGCCGCACTCTGTTGT
>JASHVW010000017.1 GCA_030044395.1 Verrucomicrobiia bacterium | reverse complement strand
CCAATACGCCCTGTTGCACAGTGAGGGCTTCTCGGATTTTTCGGCCGCGGACCCGGCACGTGAATTGTTTTGGGATCGCGTGCAAACCCTGGCCGCCAATCACGGTATTTTCCGGATTTGGACCACGGAAGGCTCGCCCTTTTGGACGCGCTGGGGGTTTCAGCCGCCGACGGAGCAATTGCTCTCCCGTCTGCCGGAACGGTGGAAGGCGTTGGGCAAAAATTGGCTCACGATTCAACTGAAAGATGAAGACGCCGTGGCCGAGGCGCTCAGTACCAAATTCGCCGGCTTCATGGATTCCGAAAAACAACAAACGGCCCGAATCGAAGAAAACGCGAAGACCTTGAAAACAATTATTATCGTCCTCGGCTTCGGAATTTTTTTTATCTGCGTGGCATTGGCGATTTATCTGCTCAGGCACCGCAACCCATTTTCGGAATAGCGGCGGAGCGCCTAAGCCTTGAATTCATCCGCGTGGTAGGAACTCCGCACCATCGGCCCGCTGGCAACGTGAACAAATCCGAGCTGTTTTGCGACACGGCCCAGCGCGGCGAATTGCTCCGGTGAAACAAATTCCTTCACCGGCAAATGACGGAGCGTCGGCTGCAGGTACTGGCCGAGCGTGAGAATGTCACAGTGGGCGCCCCGCAAATCCTCCATGGCCACCACGACTTCGTCCACGGTCTCGCCCAGTCCCAGCATCATGCCGGACTTTGTATAAATTGAATCGCTCCCCGCCTTCGCCTTTTTCAAGACACTCAAACTGCGGTCGTAGGTGGCGCGATGGCGGACCGACGGCGTGAGGCGCCGGACAGTTTCCAGGTTGTGATTAAAGATATGCGGGCGCGCGCCCAGGACGGTTTCGATGGAAACGTCGCTGTCATTGAAATCCGGCACGAGCACTTCAATCACGATTCCAGGGTTCAATTCGCGGACTTTTTCAATCGTCCTGCAAAAATGGCCGGCGCCGCCATCCTTCAGATCGTCGCGGGCAACGGCAGTAATGACCACGTGTTTCAATTTCATCCGCGCGGCTGCTTCAGCCACGCGCGCCGGCTCATCCGTTTCAAGCGCCAGGGGCTTGGCGGTGGTGACGGCGCAAAACCCGCAGGCGCGGGTGCAACGGTCGCCGGCAATCATGAAAGTGGCCGTGCCTTTGCTCCAGCATTCCCAATGATTCGGGCATTTGGCGCTTTCGCAGACGGTGTGCAGTCTCAATTCATCGAGCAAAGAGCGTGTGCGCGCAAAGCTGTCCGACGTCGGCAGCGTGATGCGCAACCATTCCGGCAGGCGCGGTCGCGGTTTCAGTTCGGTCGCAGTCATTTCTGTTTCTATTTAACCACGGATGGGCACGGATGGACACAGATAAAATCTTTGCATCCCATAAAAACTTCGATTTCGTAACACCTGGCGGGCATTCGCGCAAGTCCCTGCGGAGTCTGCGCCCAAGGTCCGAGCGAGCTCACACCATGGAAATTTTTTTCCAGAACTTTTCAAGCTGGTCAGGGCCGAAATCAGCGAGAATTTTTCCGTTCACGTCAATCACCGGCGCAAGGGTTTGGCCGGAGAGCCTGACCATTTCGTCGAAGGCTTCCCCGTCGGAAATAACGTCGAATGTTTCGTATTTGACGCCGCGCGCATCAAGCCAGCTCATCGCCTGATCGCACCAGGAGCAATAAGGTTTGATAAAAAGGCGAATCACAAAAATTGTCCGGTGATTTTATCACGGGCATCCCGCTTCGTCGAGTTGATGGCGTGGCGTTTTGCAAAACAAGAGGTTTGACTCTGTTCAACAGCAACGGTAGATTCAAGCGAATGCTGGCTGCCGAAACCAAAGGGGCGAGGGCGGAGGTTGCCCATGCGCCAAGCGATGACCCGAGCTGTTCCTGGAAGAAAATCACGGAACATGTTGAACCATTTTTACACGCGGTAGGCGAACAACTCATCCGCCAGGTTTCTGACTTTGACCCGCAAATTGTGCCCTACGCTCAATATGCGTTGAATGGAAATGGAAAGCATTTGCGCCCGACCCTGGTGGCACTGTCGGCCAATTCCGTCGGAAAAATTTCCCCCGCGCACGTCACCGCGGCGGTCATCATCGAGATGGTGCATCTGGCGACACTCATTCATGACGACGTAATGGACGAGGCGCAAATTCGGCGCGGCAAACCCACGCTGGCGGCGACCTGGGGCAATGAAATCGCGGTGTTATTCGGGGATTGTTTGTTCGCGCAAGCCTTGAAGCTGGCGGCGAGTTTTCCAACGCCGGAAGTCTGTCGGGCGGTGGCGATCGCCACGAATACCGTTTGTTCAGGCGAAATTCTGCAAACGCAACATCGGCGGAATTTTGAGTTATCGCGGCGCGAATACTTTCGCGTCATTAAGATGAAAACGGCCGAATTATTCACCCTTTCCTGCGATCTGGCCGCGTTTTTATGCGAAGCAAAACCCCGTCAACGCGAAGCCTTGCGCCAATTTGGCGCGGCCTTCGGAACTGCCTATCAGGTTTATGACGATTGCGTGGATTTATTCGGAACGGAATCCGAGGCGGGAAAGTCGTTGGGAACCGACCTGGCGAAAGGCAAATTGACGTGGCCGCTACTCCTGGCATGGGAACGAGCGGATACGGGCGATCGCCGGCGCCTGGAAAGTTTGATTCATAACTGGCAATCGGATAATCTTCCCACCGTGAATGCCCTGCTCGCAAAATACGGGACGCTTGAGCCATCCATGGAAGTCGTGGAAAATTACCTGAACCGGGCGCGCCGGGCGTTGGATACGCTGTCTAAAAGCAATGGTCGCGGCAATCTTTGCAATTTGACTGATTTTTTAGCGCAACAAATTGAGACTTTGGCTGTTTGTGTTTAAAGCATGATTATGGCCGAACCCATCGAACGCCGGGAGTCAAAAACGCCCGCGCAGGAAGAAGAAACAGCGCTGGTCGCCCGCGCGCGTCATGGCGATTTGGGCGCGTATGATGAATTGATCAAGCGCTTCCAGGAGCGCATTTATGCCACGATTTATCACATGACGTCGAACCACGAGGACGCCAATGACCTGGCTCAAGAGTCATTTCTTAAGGCATTTCAGGCGCTGAAATCGTTCAAAGGTGGTTCGAGTTTTTACACGTGGCTTTACCGGATTGCGGTCAATAAAACCATTAATTTCCTGAAACAACGCAAAAACCGGCAGCATTTGAGCCTGAACGACTTGGACTTCAACACTGAGCATGACCCGGACCTGGTGGCGCTGATTTCCGATAAGACGCCCCGACGGGAGGCGGGTCTGACGGAATTGCAGGAAAAATTGAACGCCGCCTTGTTGAAACTGTCTGAACCGCATAGACTGGTAGTCGTCCTGCACGATGTGCAAGGCATGTCGCATGAGGAGATTGCGAAGGTAATGGATTGCAACATCGGGACGGTGAGATCGCGCTTGTTTTACGCGCGGCAACAATTGCAGGCGATGCTGGCGGATTACTTGAAGTAGCTGAAGCATATGAACGAAGATGAAAATTTCGAATCATTGCGGCGCCTCCTGTCGCTGAAACGGCACGAAGTCCCACCGCCGGGTTATTTCCACAATTTTTCCAGCCAGGTCGTCAATCGCATCCGGCGTGACGCGCAGGAATCTGCCCATGCCACATCATGGCTCACGCAATTCATCAAACTGTTTGAGACCAAACCTGCCTTGGCCGGCGCTTTTGCCTGCGCTCTATGCCTGTTGCTGGTGTTTGGCATCGTCAACGCAGAACGCCCGGATTTGCAAGGATCCGCGCCTGACCAGCCGTTTGCCTCAACTGCGGAAAATTCCACCCCGATTGCCACGGTTTCTCCGCTGAGCCTCCCACAATCTTCCAGCCAGCCCATGGTGGCATTGAACAGCACCAATCCGGTGTTGAGCCTTCAGCCAACCATTCAGCCGTCGGTGAACGCGCTTTTCGGGCAACCTGCCCCTATGGTGCAGGATGTCAGTTTTACGCCACCCGGAGCGTCGGAGCAGTAGGCCGGTTTAAATTGGATTGCGTGCGCGCTTGAAACTGGCGCGCACTTTTCATTTAATCGGGCAGTGCCAACCAAAGTCATCGCCATCGCCAATCAAAAAGGGGGTGTCGGAAAAACCACCACCGCAGTCAACCTGGCCGCCTGCCTGGCCGCGCTCGGCCGCCGCGTTCTCCTCTTTGACCTCGATCCCCAGGCCAATGCGACCAGTGGTGTTGGCTTGGAGAAAATCGAGGGAGGCAGCGCCTATCGCGTTCTGCTCGGCGAAGGGAGTTTGCTTGATAAAATCAAGCCGACGGCGTTTGAACGCCTGGAAGTGATTCCCAGCGAAGTGGATTTATGCGCGGCGGACCTGGAATTGGCACGCACGGAAAATCATCTGCTGGCGGTTTCGCGCGCGCTCGGGCCGGCGTTGGGCAGCAAACGGTTTGATCTGGTACTGATTGATTGCCCGCCGTCGCTGGGGATTCTCACCCTGAACGCCTTCGCCGCCAGCGACGGCTTGCTCGTGCCGCTGCAATGCGAGTATTACGCGCTCGAGGGCATCTCCATGATGAACCGCGTGCTCAGCCAACTGCGCGATGCAGCCGTCAATCCGCACCTGGGTATTTTCGGCGTGGTGATGACGATGTTCGACGGCCGCACGAAATTGTCCAACGAAGTCGTGGGCGAAGTCCGCAGTTTGCTGGGCGAAAAGGTATTTGAAACAGTAATTCCCCGGAGCACGAAGCTGGCCGAAGCGCCGAGTTTCGGCCAACCCATCATTCAATACGACAGATATAGCGCGGGCGCGGCCGCGTATGAATTACTGGCGCAGGAAGTTGATACCCGTCTCTCCAATATGAAGGGAGCATTGACAGAAAAGATGTAGCGCCGAGCCGCGGGGATTTTTGCCGCGTCATTTCGTCAGATAATACTTCTTCGTGTATTCCTTGACCATGCGGTCGGTGGTGAATTGCGGAACGAGAGTCGTCATTGCCACGCGGAGGCGTTGAAGCCAGGCGCGCGGAATACCGTTGATGTCGCGATTGTAAAACGACGGGATGACCTGCTCGGTCAGAGTCTTGTAGAGGTTGGCGCTGTCCACACGGTCTTGTTCGGCGATGTTGTCTGGATGCGAATCCGGTCCGATGGCAAACCCGTTTTCACCGTTGTAACCTTCCCGCCACCAACCGTCGAGGATGCTCAGGTTCAGGCAGCCGTGGCAGCCGGCCTTCATGCCGCTGGTGCCGCTGGCTTCGAGCGGACGGCGCGGATTATTCAGCCATATATCGCAACCGCTGACCATTTGCCGGGCCACGTGAATGTCATAATTCTCAATAAAAACAAGATAACCGGCCAAATCACTGTGCTTGCTCAGGTGAATAATTTGTTGAATGAACCGTTTGCCGTCATCGTCGCGCGGATGAGCCTTGCCGGCAAAAACAAACTGGATGGGACGGTGCTTGTCCTTGCAAAGTTTTATAATGTTGTCGAATTGCTGGAAAATCAACGGTGCGCGTTTGTAGGTGGCGAAACGGCGGGCGAACCCGATGGTCAGGGCGTCGGGATTGAGCAAACGGTCGAAGCGGATATAGTCGCCGGGGCTGACCCCGTGGACCTGTTGCAAGAGGCGGCGGCGGGCAAATTCGATCAATTCGCGGCGGAGGCGGTAACGCAGCGCCCATAATTCCTCATCCGGCAGAAATTCGGGGTCGGTCATCCGTTGCCAGAATTCGCTCTCATGAATCGTGGCCGACCAATCAATGCCTGCGCGGATGCTCCACATGGCGGTTTCCTGCGGCATTTCGGCGGTGGCGCCGCTGGTCAATTTTTCGCGCCAGAACTGCCGCACGGTGCCTTTCATCCAGCCGAGCAGGTGGATGCCGTTGGTGATATGGCCGATGGGAACCTTGTCCACGGGCGTTCCCGGGAAGAGGCTTTGCCACATCTGGCGGCTGACCTGGCCATGCAATTCGCTGACGGCATTGGCCGCGCGCGATAATTTCAGCGCCAGCACCGTCATGCAGAACGGTTCGTTGGCGTCCTGCGGGTTCACGCGTCCCAGCGTCATAATGTCCTTCCACGGCGCGGACAGCAACGTGCGGTAACTATGCATGGCATAATCCATCATCGCTTCGGAAAAGCGGTCGTGGCCGGCCTCGACCGGCGTGTGGGTGGTGAAAATGCAATGCGCCTTCGTTTCGGCCGCAGCCTCGGCAAATTTTTTTCCAGCAGCCATTTTTTCGCGAATCAATTCCAGCGTCAAAAAGGCCGCATGCCCCTCGTTCATGTGGAAGACGGAGGGTTGGACGCCGAGGGCGCGGAGCAGGCGCACGCCGCCGACGCCGAGGAGGATTTCCTGCATGATGCGCGTGGTGCTGTCACCACCATACACGCGCGCCGTCAAATCCCGGAAATGCTGGTCGTTTTCGGGCAGGTTGGTGTCGAGCAAGTAGACGGGGACGCGGCCAACGTTGACGCGCCAGGCCTGGAACGACACGTTTTCCATGTTGATTTCCACGCTGCAAATAAGCCGTTCGCCCTCGGAATTGAGCACCGGCTCGAGCGGCACATTTTCCGGATGCACAACGTTGTAGTATTCGGTCTGCCAATTGTTGGCGTCCACCGCCTGCTGAAAGTAGCCCTCGCGGTAAAACAGGCTGATGCCGACAAAGCCCAACCCCAGGTCGCTTGCCGATTTTGCATGGTCGCCAGCGAGGATACCCAGGCCGCCGGCCGAAATCGGCAGGGTTTCGTGAAAACCGAATTCGGCCGAAAAGTAAGCGACGGGATTTTTGAGAAAATCCGGCGCGTTTTTATGTCCCCAAGTGCTTTGGTCGGCGAGGTAGGCCTCGAAATCGTGGAGGACGGAGCGGGCGTGCCGATGGAAGCCGGCTTCCTGCAAATGAACACGCAATTCGTAATCCGAGACTTCGCGCAAAACGGCGACGGCGTTGTGATAAAGGTTCTGCCAGGCGCGGGGCGACAATTCCTGGAACAAATCCTGCGCTTCCTGGTCCCAAGTCCACCAAAGATTGTGGGCGAGTTTGTGGAGGCCGGCCACCAGTTCGTTTAATTCTGCGCCGGTTAACGGTTTCCTTGTCATATTTTTTAATGCTGAGCAATGAGTAACGTGCCGCGCGCCATTCCGCAAACAAATTTTCACGCGGGAGGAATTTATTTTTCCAGCTGATATTTCCGCGATTGGCGGTTACAATGACTGCAAGATGACCGGACAAGCTGATCTGCGCCGGGGACCTTTGTCCCATGAAGCAGAACTGGAAACATTTCTGCGCGACTTGTTGAAACAATTGCGCTCCGAAACGGGGACGATTCATGTTTTGGATGCGGAAAAGCAATTGCTGCATCTTGTGGCGCAAGTCGGATTACCGCCGCAATTGCTGGGGGTGGTCGAAACCATTCCCGTGGGCAAGGGGATTGCCGGGCAGGTCGTCGAACAGAACAAACCGGTGACAATCTGCAATCTCCAGACCGATTCGAGCGGTGTTGCCAAACCGGGCGCAAAGCAAACCGGCGTGGGCGGCGCGCTGTGCGTGCCCGTCCGCGACGGCGGCAAAATCGTCGGCGCCCTCGGCGTCGGAACGGTTCGCCAATACGACTATACCGCCGATCAGCAGCGGAAGCTTGAGGAAATGGGTCGGCGGGTGGCGGAAATTTTGAAAGGATAAGCGCATGGCACTCGTCATTTCACAACCCGAAAGGAAGCCAAAAGTAACGTTGCCGCCGGTCACACCGGCCAAAGGATTTACGCCGGCGGAGGTTTCAATAATTGCACAGCAGCTCATCGCCAACGTGGAAAAGGTGATCGTCGGCAAACACGAGCAGGTGGTGCTGGCGGTTGCCGTGCTGCTGGCGGAAGGACATTTGCTGATTGAAGACGTGCCGGGTGTGGCCAAAACGATGCTGGCGCGCGCGCTGGCGACGAGCGCCGGCGCCACGTTCAAACGCATCCAATGCACCCCCGACTTGCAACCGGAGGATGTCCTGGGTGAAGCACGTCTGGATGCCGCCACCGGGCGTTCCGAATTTTATTTCGGCCCGCTCTTTTCGCAATTCGTGCTGGTGGACGAGATCAACCGAGCCAGCCCGCGCACGCAATCGGCGCTGCTCGAAGCGATGGGCGAAGGCTCGGTCACGGCGGGCAACGTGACGTATCGGCTCCAAAAACCATTCATGGTCATCGCCACGCAAAATCCCATCGAACAGGAGGGCACCTTTCTTCTGCCGGAAGCGCAAAAGGACCGTTTCCTCATGCGGATGAACCTTGGCTACCCGCAGCTCGGCGACGAACGGCAAATGATGGAACGCTTTCAATTGCAGCATCCGATCGAGACACTTCAGCCGGTGACCACGCCCGACGGCATCACCAAATGCCAGCAGGCGGTGCGCGAAATCAAAGTATCCCCGGAATTGTACGACGCGATTTTGAAAATCGTCCGCGGCACACGCGAGCATCCAGCCTTGCTGCTCGGCGCCAGTCCGCGCGGTTCGCTGGGACTGTTTCGGGCAGCACAGGCCATGGCCGCCATTGAGGGAAAAGATTCGGTTTCCGCCGAACAGATCAAAGCGCTTGCGGCAAG
>JASHVW010000219.1 GCA_030044395.1 Verrucomicrobiia bacterium | reverse complement strand
GGATGTAGTTTGTCCCCAGGGGCGGCTCATCCTGAGGCGTCGGACCTACATACACCCGAACGCTGCTCAACCCCGGTGCCATGGCAATAGACTGTTCAATGTCCCCCGTCGCCTCGAAGGCATAGTCGAGGTAACCACAATCATCAATGTAATCAACGTTATCGCCGGTGTCGGCGCCGTCGATCGAAATAGGGATCACGTTGACGTAGGGAGAGATGCCGACTTCGTCTTCGTAGTCCGTGATGTCCTGGGGGTTGAAACCGAAAAGTTCAAAAAGCCCGAGCGACTGTCCGGTGCCATCCTGCGAAACGCCGGGGGCGTAAGCGTTGAGGAAATCGTAACCGTCGAAAGGGCCGCCGCCACCGCTACCACCGCCTCCGCCGCCACCGCCCAATAGCCGGATATTCGGAGATGCGCTCGCCAGGTGTATCTGCGGACGCGGTTTCACGTAATTATCCAGACCGCTGATCGCCAGCACGGGCGTACTGAGGTCCAGGGACGGTTCAACATCAGGAGCGAAAAAAGTGCGCGCTTCGACGGGGTGCTGATAAACGAGCATGTGGACGTGAAACGCGTTTTCAATATCGGCGACCGACCCTTCCACATCCAGCAAGGTGCGGTTGGCGTGGGCTCTTTTGACAATCAACCCGTGGGCTTTTGCGAATTGAATCACCTTCTGGTAGTCGTCCTGGCTGGGGCCAAAGGAGGCGGCGAATTGGTCCGGCGTCAAAAAATGGCGGAAGTTGGGATTGCCCGGCTGATAAAGCGCTTGAAGGAGGTTCGTTAGCTGTTCGCGGTTGCGCAAGGGCAAACCGATGGCGAGGTCCAGGCGCGCGCGGCTGTCAAGGCGCCCGATGGGAGCAAGGTGTTTGGTGATTTTGGGCACGTGGCCTTCGAGGATCTGCTGGGCGGCTGGCGTTGGCAAAGGGGAGGTGATCCAACATGCCGCAATCAGCGCCAATGCAGGGAAAAACCGGGACGAACCCCCACCCGATTTTTGATTTCCGGCATGGTCCAGTGCAAGGGCCAACAACGACAAATGCAGCCTGCGTCGCTGCATATCAAGACTCCAAGACATCACGTTAAGCTAACAGACTGCGTCAAACCTTTCAACCAAATATGTGGAAGAATTGAGTACGATTTTTCCCGTGGCAAGTCGCTGGCCGGGTCTTACGGCCCGGGGCGAAATCTCCGGCGAAATGCGCAGAGCGGCAGAGCGGCAAACGAAGAGGATGGAGAAGACGAATTCGATTTAAAATGCTCCGAGGGCGTTACAGATTTTGTTCAAACACGTTAGTCTCGCCGGTTTAACAACCACATAAAACCGGCAACGAATGCCATGCCGAGAATTACGAAAAGCACTGCGAAAAATCGGACTTGTTTCTGGTGGTCGGGCAATTTTCGTCTTTTCATAGACCGGCGTCTTCGTCAACAGTCGCAAGGCTCGGGTATGCTGTGGGTTTAGAGTTTATTCCTGCCGGCGGCTTTGGCTTTTTTCCATCGCGCTTTGGCGGCTGCGGCCATTTTTGCACGGGCAGCCGCGGTAACTTTGCGCTTTGGATTGCGAACAGCTTTTGCGGGAGGGGTTTTGCCTTTGACCTTTGCCCACCTTGCGCGTTGGGCAGCAGCTATTCTGGCGCGGGCGGCCGCACTCATTCTTCTCCCGGGCGCCGCGCCCGGTTTATTGGCCATTCCGACCAGGCGGTCAAGTTTGTTTTGCAGCGACGCCAGCTTGTCTTTGAGGTTGGCGATGCGGCGAAGTTGTTGAGCGGATAATGTTGTTATTGGGTTCATAGAGATAGGATGCGAATTTGGGATAAATTTAGCAAGCGTAACAATTGAAAATTTCAGGCCGTGGCTGGCCAATGAAAGCTGATTGCGCCGACAGCGTTATTGCAAGGCAGGGGGACAGGATAGAGGGAGGTCTCGACTTGCGCGAGGTGAGGCGAGCTTGTTCACGAGTCGAATACGCAAACCCGAGGGACATTGATTCGGCATTCAGTCCGCGGCTTCCACTGCTGACGACGCAGTTCAGCCTTCGCCCGTAACGTTCCGAATCCAAGACATGTCAAGGGCGGCCAACGCAGGTCTGCGATCTGGACCGGGATATCTCAGACTGGGGTGTTTGAAATAGCAACTTCTGGCGGGATTTCTTTTGCTTTTTGGACGTCTTCCCGTAATTTGCGAACCATTTTCTCCAACTGCTTCCGTTTGCTTGAATCAGTCGTGAGCGACAGTTTATTTTCAAAGAAGGCCAAAGCGTCCAACTCTCGAGCCTGAACACGGGCAAAACTCATAACAGCACCGCGCCTTTCTATTATTTCGCATAATTTTTTATGCTATCCATTTGAATTCCCAGCACTGCGTGACGACTCCGAGGCAATCACAATTCCGTCCGGGACTTGCAATGAAACCGTGAGTGGTACAACGGGATGATAGCAGAGACACAAGAAACGTCTCCAAATTCTTACCGACAAAGTATTCACGGCTTATTCGAGTGGTTATTCACAAGCGATCTGGAGACGGGAAACTGTAGCCGTATTTCCTGCGCACAGCCTCCTGCATTCGGGCCGTTGTTCCGTACTCGGCGTGGCATCTAACAACGTGAACGGGTGCAGCCCAATAAGGGGGCCACACCCGTTGCTCCATTACAAAGGCGGTAATACTCATAAACCGCCGTGTCGAATGCAGCATACGGCGAGCCAACCAGCGTTCCATAAAATCCGGGTGGGAATGTGCTACCCGCCGAATGCAACTCAATGGTTCCCAACGTGCAACGTCAAGTCCAGTTTGGGAGCTGCGGTGCACTACGCCTCCGGTGCGAAAAGCCGCCAGAGTGTCTTAATTTGGTGAAGCGGAACCAAAATTAGATGCCGAACACCGACGATTTTCGGAATGGACACCAGACCCAGGTCAACAAGTCTTGCGTGTTTTGCCCAGAATTCTACTCGCACGGGATTATTGAGAATAAACGGAGCGGTAGAACCTCTGATTAAACAGGTCTGCATTCGAATCGACAAATTCGAAGGGAGCCGTATTCGTCACCACCGGGACCCAATTGACCATATTGGTTGATGCCTGGATTACATAGGTGTATCCGGACGGGCCGTTGACACTGAATGAAAATCCGCCGATTGAACTGGCCGGCGACAGGAGCGAAGCCGCGGCGGGAACGGTATAGGACGTCTGGTTGGAAAAAGGGCTTGCCTCACCCAGGGCGTTGAAGGCCTTGGCGGCAAAATAATACGTTGTGCCTTCGAGCAAACCGGAAACCGCGGCATTGGTCACATCTCCAACCGCAACCTCATTGGTGTAGTCGCCACTCGCCCCGCCATAATAGATTTCGTAACCGACGATGTTTGTAGCCGTGCTCGGGCACCATTCGAGGGTTACGCTTTGTGTCGGTGCGGGTTGGGACGCACCGACCGCCAAAGGCGCAATGGCGAACAACCCACTCACCCAGAAGGCGACCCAGGTGGCACGACTTAGCGCTGAAAGAGAATCGAACATATCGATTTGCCTATTTGCGAGGAAATAAATCAAATTGAAGATTCAACGCGCCATGGCTTCCGAAGCCGACGTTTTCAGCGGTTTCGATCTGAGGGGGGCGTCGTGCCAAAGTGGAATCCAATCTCGTCTTGATAGCCGAGCGGCACCCGTTCCAAAATGGCGGTCCAGAGGCGGCTGGTGATTCTGGACAAATAGCCGACTGTATCCTCGTCACAAAAGAATGAAAACTCTTCTTGATGGAGACTTGGGTTCTGTTGTTGTGTGCTCATACTGAGGCCTTTAATTACATGAGGCCGGCGGAATGCGCTCAACCTTTGTTGCCACACAATTTGCAAAAATTGGTCAATCGCATCGGCCTCCAGGAAACCGGGACGATTTATGCCGAGTTGCGGGTGCGGATGGGGATTTGATGTTTCAGGAGGCGCCTCGGCGGTGCCAATGACATTGGACGGAATCAAGAACCTTTGGACCGCAAGGCTGCTGAGGATCGGGGCGATTCCGTGTCGGATGCCGATTGCGATTCAATAATCCAATCCACTCCGTTTCCTTTCGGGTTACATCTAATTTGAG
>JASHVW010000218.1 GCA_030044395.1 Verrucomicrobiia bacterium | reverse complement strand
CAGGCTCTACCTCACCGGGAAGATTTACCAAACGCTGCCGCTGTACGAAAACCTCAAGACGACGGGCATTTATGTTTATCCCTCCGATTTTTCCATCAGCAACCGGGCCTGCAAGGTGAACGTAGAATCGCAGGCGCGCAATGAATCGGGCGGCCTGCAGGCGATTACCCTTTCAGTCGTCATCGTGGACGCGCAGGGGAACGTGTGCGCGCAGTTTGAAAGCGATGCTTCGGACCTGGCGAATGGCGAAACCGGGATTCTCAATGCGTCCGGACCTATGATCAATGCCAATTTCTGGAGCGACGAGCATCCGAACCTTTACGACGTTTACTGCATCCTGACAGTGGGCGGCAATACCGTGGACGTGCAAAAGGTGAGGACCGGCTTTCGCAAGACCGAATTCAAGGGCGGTGTGGGCACCGGCGGCGTTTATCTCAATGACCAATTTGTCTGGCTCACCGGCTATGCGCAGCGCGCGTCGGATGAATGGGCCGGGCTGGGCGAGGCCTATCCTGATTGGATGCACGACTACAACGCGGACTTGATTCGCAGCACCCACGCCAACTTCATTCGCTGGATGCACATCTCCCCGCAGGCCGTGGATGTCCGCGCTTGCGACAAGGCAGGCATCATTGAGGTTTGCCCGGCGGGCGATAAGGAGGGGGACCCGGCCCTGGATCGCCGGCTCGATCCACAGGTGGCCCGCGCGCAATGGAACCAACGCCTCGGCGTGATGCGCGACTCGATGATTTACTTCCGAAATGATCCAAGCATTTTATTTTGGGAGGCTGGCAACTCGGTCGTTACCACAAGCCATATGCGGCAGATGGTGGATTTGCGCAAACAGTGGGACCCGAACGGCGGCCGTATTGTCGGCGTGCGGGACAATGATAATGCGGACTTGAATAAGGCCGTCACCCCCATTGCCGAATACTATGGCGTCATGCTGGGTCAGGACCGGCGTACCGATACAATCCTCACCCCGGGGGAAATTTTCCGCGGTTATAGTGTCGTCCGCCGCGACCGGGCGCCGCTGATTGAGATGGAGGATTTTCGCGACGAGGCGGCGCGCCGTTTTTGGGATGATTATTCGCCGCCGCATTTTGGATCCAAACCGGGGCCGCATGACGTGTATCATTGGAATTCCGAGACCTTCTGCCTGGCGGCCGCCGTGCGCTATCACGATTATTTCATCAACATCATTACCAACACCAACCCGGCGCATTCCAAATGGTCCGGCTACGCTTCGATTTATTGGTCCGACTCGAATGCCGACGGGCGCCAGGACAGCAGCGAAGTGGCGCGGGTCAGCGGCAAGGTGGATGCTGTCCGCCTCCCCAAACAGGCTTATTATGTCTATCGCGTCATGCAAAATTCCGCCCCGGACATTCATATCATCGGCCACTGGACGTATCCCCCAGACACCGTCAAAACCGTCTATGTGGCGGCGAACCATTGCGATTGTGTGAATCTTTCAGTCAACGGCCGGTCCGTGGGAGTCACCAACCACCCGTGTGATTTCGTGGATGCTTACGATGATGAACACAGTGACTTGGGCGATACCGGGTACATTTATGCCTTTCCCGATGTGAAATTCCTACCCGGGGTGATTCGGGCGGAAGGACTGGCCAATGGCCGGCTTGTGGCTGAAGACCAAATTCAAACTGCTGGCGCGCCGACGCGCATCAAGCTCACCGTACATACGGGCCCCGGAGGATTGCAGGCGGACGGCTCGGACGTCGCCTTCATTGATTTTGAAGTGGTGGATGCCAAAGGCGAACGCTGCCCGACGGATGAAGCCCCGGTGGATTTCAAGGCAACGGGACCGGCGATTTGGCGTGGCGGCTATGACAGTGGCATCACGAACTCGGTGAACAATCTTTATCTGGACACGGAGTGCGGCATTAATCGCGTGGCGGTTCGCTCGACTCTCCAGCCGGGAACCATCACCCTCACCGCGTCCCGCCCCGGTCTGGAACCGGCGACTGTCCGGATTGAATCACGTGTGCCGGCTGGATTGAATGACGGCCAGGACCTCATGTCTGATGAATTCCGAAACCATAATGACTGAAAAATTGCCGATCGGCCATCGCGCGGGAAATTTTGGCATTCGGGCTTCGTTATTCTTTAGTCATTCGGATTTGGGAATTAGTCATTTACGATTTTGATGAACGGCTTTATTTGCTGGTTCTCTCTCTCCGCATGGCTACAATTTTAATGAAAATGCTCTAACCAGTGTGCGGTAACAGTCCCGGCTTTACAATGGCCTGTAACAGCGGGATGTGCGAATGCAGTTGGCGTTCGGACGCTGTTCCCTCTCCGCTCCCATCGGATGGGAGGGGAGAGGGTAAGGGTGAGGTGAGGGTTCCCTTTTGCATTCATTGTAAGAAAGCGTTAGTTACCCTACACTAACTCCAGTGAACCGTCGCCTCGCAAAACTGCTCCTTATTGTCTCAGGCACTCTGGCCATCGCGTGTCCCGCCGCCGCTTTTGATTTCGCTGTGGGCGCCGACTTGTCTTTTTTGAGGCAGGCCGAGCAAAACGGAATGGTTTTCAAAGACGGCACGAACGCCATGCCAGGCCTGCAGATATTCCGCGATCACGGTTACAACTGGATCCGATTGCGCCTTTTTGTCGAACCGGTGGGGCAGCGCCTCCCCAACAATGTCGCTTACACCATTGCCGAGGCCGGGGACGCCAAAAAGCTCGGCTACAAATTCCTCCTCGACCTTCACTACGCAAACACTTGGGCCGATCCCGGCAAGCAGCCCACCCCGGAAGCGTGGAGAAATCTGTCGCATCGGCAAAGGGTCAAAAAGGTCTTTGAATATTCCCGCGACACCATCGCCGCCTTCCGCGACGCCGGCGTTCTTCCGGACATGGTCCAGGTGGGAAATGAGGTCACGCACGGAATGCTCTGGCCCGACGGGCGATTGCCGGAACATTGGAGGAATTTCACGGATTATTTGCGCGCGGGCATCAAAGGGGTGGATGCCGGCTGCGGAACGAATCCGCCCCCAGAGATCATGATCCACATTGACCAGGGCGGAAACATGGCGCGGACAAAATATTTTTACGACATCTTGGACCGCTGCCATATCCGTTACGATGTCATCGGCTTTTCGTATTATCCGTGGTGGCATGGGTCGCTGCTGGATTTGCGGGAAAATCTCGCCTTCGCCGCGGAGCGCTATCACAAGGACATTATCGTGGTGGAAACGGCCTACCATTGGCGGCCTTCCAACGAAACGGCCGGACGGGCCATGCCGTTCCCTGAAACCCCCGAAGGCCAGGCCGCGTTCCTCGATGCGGTGGCCAATGTGGTGATGAACACGCCCGATGGCCGGGGAATCGGCGTCTTTTGGTGGGAACCGGCCGTGTCGGGCCGCGGCGGATTGAACTCGCGCGGCTTTTTTGATGACAACGGAAATTCATTGCCGGTGCTGGACACCTTTGACAAATATACCCGGCCTTCCCGACGGCCGTGAACGTTTAAATCTGCCTTGCAATCCTATCGAAAACGCCCTCACGATAGTGCCTGGTATAATACAAACCAAACCACAACCTTTCAGCCGTGCCATGAATATGTATGTCATCGTCAATGCCATCGTGTCGCATAAATGCGCCTTCAATAATCTTTCGCTCTCCGCCATCGCCTTCGGTTTCATGCTGATGCCATTCTCGGGACGGGCGGACGATGGGAACAGTGCGTTTTACCTCAAGGACGGCGACAAGGTCTGCTTTTACGGCGACAGTATCACCGAACAGCGGTTTTACGGCATGGACATCGAAACTTACGTGCGTACACGATTTCCAGACTTGCGCGTGGATTTCGTCAATTCCGGCGTCGGCGGTGATACCGTCAACGGTGGCTGGGCGGGGCCGATAGATTTGCGGTTGGAGCGGGATGTGTTTCCCTTCAAGCCAAATGTCGTCACGATCATGCTCGGGATGAACGACGCGAAATACCGGCCGTTCGATCCGGACATTTTCGCCGCCTACACCAATGGCTACGAACATATCGTCGAATCGCTGCAACAACACCTGCCCGGTGTGCGCATCGTCCTCATTGAGCCTTCGCCTTACGACGACGTGACGTACCCGCCGGGATTTCCGGGCGGCTACAACGCAGTCTTGCTCCGTTACGCGGCTTTTGTGCGGCAACTGGCCGCGGACCATGATCTCGCCTGCGTGGACCTGAACCAACCGCTGGTGGACGTTATGAAAAAGGCCGAGGCGCAAAATTCCGATCTGGCCCGCGGCGTCGTTCCCGGCCGGGTCCATCCCTCCGCCGCCGGCGAACTGGTCATGGCTCAGGGGATTCTGCAGGACTGGAATGCGCCCGCCACGGTCACCTCCGTCACCATTGATGCGGCCGGCGACAAGGCCATTCACGCCGACAACACCACCGTGAGCGATATCACGACGACGAACGGAGGCCTTTCCTGGACGCAGAATGATGCGTGCCTGCCTTTTCCGATTCTCGCCCTGCATGACGATTGGCAGCAGTTCCCGCCGACCGAACGGGATTGGGGCTCTCTCACGTTTTTCACCCCCGTGCCCGATATCCATTGGGACCAAACCAACGACGTGACCGAAACAATTGTGAACGATTCCGGCTTCTACGATGCGCTGGACCAGGAACCCCTGCAGGTCACGGGGTTGCCATCCGGAAGATACCGGCTCGATATCAATGGGGAGACTGTGGGCGATTTCTCCGCCGACGCATTAGGCGCGGGAATCAACTTGGCCCAATTTCGCACCCCGATGTTGCAGCAGAGTTATCAGGTGCTGGATTTGGTCTGGAAACAGGTGTCTTGGCGCTTCTTTGCCTGGCGGGGTATCCAGGTCCAGTTGTCGTTTGACGACGACCCAGCCGTGCAACAGGCCGCCAATGCTTTAATCGCCGCATTGGAAGCCCAAAGAGAAAGCTTCGTGAATGAACAATACGCCGCTGCGCGCCCGCAGCCGGCGCATTACACCTTGACTCCAGTTTCCCAGTAGTCCGTTTTTCGACATTGTAATGGACATTCTTGCCCCGTCAGGGCGACCAGGATTATGCGATCCTCCAATATGATGCCGCAATCGTTTGAACTGGGATGCGCTGATAGGGCGAATTGTCTGCGGTTGGCTGTCCCAAAGGCTGGACCGCGGCCAAGATGGCGGCCGCTTGCCTGTTTGGTGGCATTCCTTTTCGCCGCCGCCTGTCTTCACGCCGCGCCAGCCATCGAGAAGTTTAATTTCGGCGGACCGGTGTCACCTGGCGTCATTTCCGTTTTGCCGGCGGATTTATACTCCACTAATGCCGGCTACGGATTCGAGCCGGGAGCAAATGCCGTCGCCACCAACGATTGCATTACCGGTTCCACCCCGTTTTATTTTTCCCTCAAATTGCCGGAGGGCAATTACCGGGTGACTGTCACGCTCGGCGAGCGGAACGGTCCGTCCACGACCACCATCAAGGCTGAATCGCGGCGTTTGATGCTGTATCATGTCCAAACCGCGCCCGGACAATTTGTCAGGCGGATATTCATCGTCAATCTGCGCCAGCCGCAAATCGCCGGCGGCGGCGTGGTTCACTTGAAGCCACGCGAAAAATCCGATGAATGGTGGGATTGGGATGACAAATTGACTCTGGAATTTGACGATTCGCGCCCGTGCATTCGCGCGCTGACGATTCAAAGGGCCGATGTGCCGACGCTGTTTATTCTCGGTGATTCCACCGTGTGCGACCAGCCATTCGAACCGTGGAACAGTTGGGGCCAGATGCTCCCGGTCTTCTTCAAGCCGGATATCGCCGTCGCCAACCATGCTGAATCCGGTGAAACGTTGGCCGATTCCCTGGCAGGCAACCGCTTCAGGAAAGTCTTCAGTCTCATGAAGCTGGGTGATTACCTGTTTGTCCAATTCGGTCACAACGACATGAAAAGCAAAAAGCCGGACGCGTTGGAGCGATACCGGACGGAATTGAGGGAAGTTGTCGCCGAAACACGCGCCAAAGGCGGCACACCGGTGCTCATCACTTCGATGGAGCGCAAAGCCGGCGTGAGCGGCCCCACCTTGGAAGGTTACCCGCAAGCCGTCCGCGAGGTGGCGCAAGACGAGCACTGCCCGCTGATTGACCTGAACGCCATGAGCCTGGTCTTTTACAAGGCCCTCGGAACCAATTTGAGCCGGGCCTTCGTGGACGGCACGCACCACGACAATTACGGCAGTTATGAATTGGCCCAGTGCGTCCTGGACGGGATCCGGCAGAACCATATGCCGCTGGCAAAAGACATTGTGAGCAATTTCAAAGGTTTTGATCCGGCCCATCCAGATCCAGTGGGCACTTTTTACATGCCCGCCAGCCCCCGCCGTTCCACCGTCAAGCCATTGGGAAATTGACCTCGGAAGGAGCGCGGGTCTGTGACCCGCAGCAGCTTCCTCAAAGCAGGAGTCATTTAGAGCAACCTATGGCGCCCGAGAAATCGGCCCTCGCTGCGGGGTCACAGACCCGCGTTCCGCACACGGGTTCATGGAAAGCCCTAATGTCGGAAATGCCGAGTGCCCGTGAAAGCCATTGCCATGCCGCGCCCATCCGCCGCCGCAATCACCTCCGCGTCCTTCACCGAACCGCCCGGCTGAATCGCCGCCGTCGCCCCCGCGTCCGCCGCCGCCACCAGCCCGTCCGGGAACGGAAAGAATGCATCGCTGCAAACCACGCTGCCCGCAAGCGGTAATTTCGCTTCGCCCGCTTTCCAGACCGCAATCCGGCTGGCATCCACCCGGCTCATTTGTCCCGCGCCGATTCCCAGCGTCCGGTCCGCCGCTGCATAGACAATCGCGTTCGATTTCACGTGCTTGACCACTCGCCAGCCAAAGAGCATCGCCTCCCTTTCCTCCTCGGTGGGCTGCCGCTTCGTCACCACTTTCAAATCCGCGTGCCCCGCCGTCTTCATGTCCCGTTGTTGCGCCAAATATGAATCCGCCCCCACGCTCCGTATGTCAATTGAACTCGCCGCCCGCGGCGACTTCAAAACCTTCAGCAGCCGTAGATTTTTCTTCTTCTGCAAGATATCCAGCGCCTCCGCCGAAAAATCCGGCGCCACAATCACTTCGCTGAAAATTTCCGCGATCGCC
>JASHVW010000217.1 GCA_030044395.1 Verrucomicrobiia bacterium | reverse complement strand
CTGGACATATTATTTCAACATGGACAATGATCAATTTACGTTACCCGTGGTCTATGTCCGCGACACGGTTGGTGAGACCAACTGCTTTGCCAGCACCAACGCGCCCGGGATATTCGACTCAACTTTCGGCACCACGAACGTATTTTGTTGTGACGAGTCCATCAGCGCAGACGCGCAATACGTAGCGTTCGAAGTGTGTCCGGGCACGGAGGGCGCCAATGTCGGAATCATTTTGCGGGACAATCTTCAGACCGGAATGACGGACGTCGTTTCCACAAATGCGAGCTTTCCACCGACGGAGACGTATCCGACGCTCAACACCCTGGCGATGACACCTGACGGACGATTTATCGTTTCCCTGGCCAATGGCTCGGGCGGTTCTGGGAACACGGTGGTTGAAGTTTGGGACGCGGAGACAGGAACCAATACGCCGGTCAGCGTGGACCATGTCAGCGGTTTGCCGGTGGCCGGAGTTTGCGCCGAGCCGGTGATCAATTCAACCGGCCAATTTGTGGCGTTTCTCTGCAGTGGGTCCAATTTGACGACCAATGCTGTTACCGGAAGCAATTTGTACGAGCGCGATTTGCTGGCCGGGAATACGTATTTGGTTGACGCTGACACCAACGGCATCGGCGACGGGTTGGACGACAGTTGTACTTTTGGGATGGCCGATGACGGCAGCGTGGTGGCCTTTGATTCGCCTTGCACCAGCCTGGTTCCTGCCGATTTCAACCGCAGCTATGACGTATTTGCGGCCAATCCAGCGGCGGGGAATACTGAATTGATTTCCGCGCGCGCGCCGGCACTGCCATCGCAATCGCCCAACGGATTTGCTGAAGTTTATCCAACCTGCATCAGCACAAATGACCGATACGTGGTGTTCACCAGCGGCGCAAACAATTTGACTCTCAACGGCACCAACGATTATTGCAACGTGTATCTCAGCGATCTGCTTTCGGGCACGAATATGCTGGTCAGTGTTGGCACCAACGGACTCGCGGCCGACGGATACTGCACACAGCCTTCCATCAGCGGCAACGGCCAATTTGTAGCGTTCGCCAGCTATGCCACAAATTTGGTGGCCGGGGGGCCGAACGGAGTGGAACAGATTTTCCGGCGCGATTTGCTGGCCGGTACGAATGTGCTGGTCAGCGTGAGCACCAACGGTGGATTTGGGAACTACAATTCATATTCCCCTGTGATCAGTTCGGATGGCCGCTACGTGCTGTTTCACAGTTTGGCGCGAAATTTGACAACGAATTTGCCGGATCCCAGTATCCTTCTTGACAATCTTTTCTTGCGGGACGTCCAGTTGGAAACCAATTACGCGCTGACCTCCTATAGTTCATTGCTCGGCGCGGTCGCTGCGCCGGTCGGATCCATGACTCCGGACGGTCATTACGTGGCATTTGTTGGGGGGAACAAGGCGAGTTTGAATTCCGTCAGAATGTATGTATGGAATTCGCAGACGGCGCAATTGAGCTACACCAACAGTTCGAGTGGACTCACGAGGGTGGCCATCAGCGGGGATGGCCGTTGGGTCGCCTACAGCACCGGCACGTCATTAAGCGCTTATGACCTGGTCGGCAAAACAAATTATCTCGTTGGCGCCATGACGATTGATGCGAAAGCCGGGATGCAATTTGGGGGCCTTGACCGGTTTCTCGTCTTCGCAACGACGAGCAAATTGGCGGCGACGGACAGCAATGGGACCTATGACGTTTATCTCCACGATTTTCAGTTGGGCACCAATCTATTGGTGAGTCATAATTATTATTCTTCCAACGCCGCCGATGGCCCATCGTATTTGCCGGTCATCAGTCCGGACGGACGTTTTGTGGCGTATCGCAGTCGGGCCACTGACATTGTTCCGGGGGACACCAACAGTGAGGAAAATATCTTTGTCTACGACTGCAGCAACAATGCCACGATGTTAATGAGCGTGAATCAGACGGGAACCGCGCCCGCCAACAATTGGTCATTGGCGCCCGTTTTCAGCAGCGACGGCAGCACTCTCCTGTTTGAAAGTTACGCTTCCGATTTATATGGGCCGGGGTTCAATCAGTTCAGTTCTGTTTACGCGTATAATCTCTCCCAATTTCCGCTGGCCGGCGGCCCGGGAAACACCGGTTCGACCAATTCAGGCTCCGGGTTTTCGGTTCAAATGATGTTTCCCAACCCGGCTTCTTATCCTCAGCTCAATTGGCCACTGCTTCCGGGACAGGCGTATCAGGCCCAATACACGGACGATTTGACGAATGCGAATTGGCAACCGGTCAACGGGGGAATTACTTTTGTCGGGGATACGGCCCAAATCAGCGACCTTTCGCCGTCGCCGGGTCAACGATTTTACCGCATCGTTGCCACACCGGCGGCACCGTGACCGACAAAAGGCAAAGAAAAATGCTTGCCCGGTCGGCGCTTTCAGCGCAATTTGGCGGGGTCAATTAAACCAAAGAGAAATTATGGGACGCATCTACAATAACATCGTTGAAACCGTAGGCCGCACGCCGCTGGTCAAGTTGAACAAGGTCACCGCCGGTGTGCCCGCCACCATCCTTCTGAAGTGCGAGTTTTTCAATCCGCTCTCGAGCGTCAAGGACCGCATCGGCATGGCAATGATTGAAGACGCCGAAAGGCGAGGAGTATTGAAACGCGATACCATCATCATCGAGCCGACGAGCGGCAACACGGGGATTGCGCTGGCGTTTGTTGCGGCGGCCAAGGGATACAAATTAATTTTGACGATGCCTGAGACGATGTCAGTTGAACGCCGGACGCTGCTGGCGATGCTTGGCGCAAAACTGGTGCTAACGCCTGGCGCCGAAGGAATGAAAGGGGCAATTGCCCGGGCGGAGGCGCTTGCCAAGGAAACACCCAATTCATGGATCCCGCAACAATTTGAAAATCCCTCCAACGTGGAAATCCATAAGAGAACAACGGCGGAAGAAATCTGGGGTGACACGGACGGCAAGGTGGACATCGTCGTTGCCGGGGTGGGAACTGGCGGCACGATCACGGGCTGCGTCGAGGTCATCAAGCCGCGCAAACCATCCTTTGTGGCCATCGCGGTTGATCCGAAGGATTCCCCAGTGATTTCACAAACGCTGGCCGGGCAGCCTCTGAAGCCGGGTCCGCACAAAATCCAGGGACTTGGGGCGGGATTCATTCCGAAGAACCTTCACCTGAAAGATGCCAACGGTCATTCGCTCATCACCGAGGCGATCCAGGTGTCCAATGATGATGCGTTTGCCATGGCACGACGCCTGGCGAAGGAGGAGGGGATCTTGTGCGGGATATCGTCGGGAGCAAATGTGGTGGCGGCGATTGAAGTGGGCAGACGCCCTGAGAACAAAGGCAAACTGATTGTGACGATTGCCCCATCCACCGGGGAGAGATATTTGAGCACGCCGCTGGCAGCGGAAGCACGGGCGGAAGTAGGGGGTTAAAGAGTTTAATGCTCGGGGGCGCCTAGCCCGGGGAAAATTGGCTAAAAATAATTGTTGCGCTCGGAGAGATTTTAGCGTAGTTAATCTGCGTCGAAGGTTTTAAGAGCTTTGCCTTGACGCAAAGGCGGGCTGCTTCCCAAGATTCCGCAATTCAACGTTTCGGGTGTTCAGCCTTTGACGACATAACATATGAGCAGTTCAGAAAACAACGGCGACAAGTCCGCCAATTATGGTTCGGGCTTTTTGGAAATTTCCGAAAAAGGTTTCGGCTTTTT
This sequence comes from Verrucomicrobiia bacterium, assembly GCA_030044395.1. Lineage (GTDB taxonomy): Bacteria > Verrucomicrobiota > Verrucomicrobiia > Limisphaerales > UBA11358 > UBA11358. The sequence continues at coordinate 9,099 of JASHVW010000217.1, read as the reverse complement.
GAGGACGGCGCAGAACCATTATCATCCCAAGCCCACCGACATCTTTGTGACGCCGGACACCATCCGGCGCAGCTTTTTGCGCGAAGGCAGTTTTATCGAAGGCCCGACACAGCCGCCGCACCGCGGGACGAGTCCGCAACTGAAGGCGGTGGAAAAGGTCAACGAGATGACATTCGACGAATACACGAAGGCGGTTCGTTTTGAGAATCTTACCACCATTGATCCAATTGAAAAATTCAACCTGGAAACGAAGTCCGATTTGATTGAGACGCGGGTGATTGACCTGGTGACGCCGATTGGCAAAGGGACGCGCGGGCTTATTGTGGCGCCGCCGCGGACGGGCAAGACGACGATCCTGAAGCAGATTTGCAATGCGGTGACGGCGAACCATCCGGACGTATTTGCGCTGGTTTTGCTGATTGACGAGCGTCCGGAAGAAGTCACAGATTTCCAGCGTTCGGTCAAAGCCGAGGTGGTGGCCTCATCCAACGACATGGATTTGGAGACGCACGTGCGGCTTTCGCGATTCACGATCGAGCGGTGCCGGCGGATGGTGGAGAGCGGGCGGGATGTATTTGTTTTGATGGACTCGCTCACGCGCATCGCGCGCTCGTACAACAGCGTGCATGGGGGGAGCGGCCGGACGATGACCGGCGGCGTGGACGCGCGCGCGCTGGAGATTCCGCGCAAGATGTTCGCCTCAGCCCGGAAGATAGAGAATGGCGGTTCGCTGACGATATTGGCGACGGCGCTCATTGATACCGGGTCGCGCATGGACGAATTGATTTTTCAGGAATTCAAGGGCACGGGCAACATGGAGCTGATCCTGGACCGAAAACTGTCCGACCGGCGGTTGTTTCCGGCGATCGACATTCCGAAATCGGGCACGCGCAAAGAGGAAAAACTTTTCCCGGCGAAACAACTGGAGGCGGTGCGCAAATTGCGCCGGACGATGGTGGATTTGAACCCGATTGAGGCGATGGAGACGCTCGTGGCCGCGCTCAAAAAGCACAAGACGAACGACGAATTGCTGGCAAAGCTGGACAAAGGATCGTAAGGGATCCTGCGGCTTGCAGCCATCCCGGCAGGGAATCAAATTCAAATTGCCGTTATTGGAAGAATTGGGGCGCTCCACCAAAAATCAGTCAAAAAGCCTTGACGGAAAAAGACCTGGTGTGAGAGACGATTTGCCCGCAATTGAACCTGACCTTCGGCGCATGTTGCATGAACCCGGCGTCTGAAAAAACCTCCCCCCTTTCGCGCCCGCCCTTGGAGCGAATGGTGCGGATTCACCAGGCGATTCAAGGCGGTCATTATCCGAACGCGAGCAGGCTGGCGGCGGAGATCGAAGTGGCGACCAAGACCATCCATCGCGACATCGAGTTCATGCGCGACCGGTTGAACCTGCCGATAGAATTCAATTCGAGGCGCAACGGCTATTTTTACACCGGCGAGGTGAGCGCTTTTCCGACGATGCAAATCACCGAAGGGGAGCTTTTCGCTCTGGTCGTTGCCGAGAAAGCGTTGCAGCAATATCGCGGCACCAGCTTTGAGAAGCCGCTGCTTTCGGCCGTCAAAAAGATGGAACAGGCGCTACCCGACACGATATCCCTCAATCTTGCCGACATCGAGCAGACCATCTCGTTCAGGACGCGCGCCGAGCCGATTTTGAACCTGGAAGTTTTCGACGCTCTGGCGAAGGCTGTGGCGCGGCGTCATCAACTCGAATTGAGTTATCGCAAACCCGGCGCAAAAGAGCCGGAAGATCGCATCGTTGACCCGTATCACCTGGCCAACGTCAACGGGGAATGGTTTTTGTTCGCTTTTGATCATGCGCGCCAGAACTTCCGAAAATTTGTTCCGACCCGGATTTTGGGAATTCAGCAGACGGGCATGACGTTTGAGCGTTCCAAAAAATTTTCGATGGAAAAGGAATTGCGGGACAGTTTTGGAGTTCATTCCGGGGAAGGGGAATACGAAGTGATACTGCGGTTCAACGCGCGGGCGGCGGATTACATTCGGGAGAAGAGGTGGCATGAATCGCAGGAATTGCGCGAATTGAAGGGCGGGGGAGTGGAATTGAAATTGAAACTTTCGAGCCTGGTGGAGATTGAGCGGTGGATTTTGAGCTGGGGCGGCGACGCGAGGGTTTTGAAACCGCTCGAGTTGGCAGAGGCTGTAAAGGCCGCGGCGCAAAGAATGCTGGGAAGGGGACCAAAGGCTAGAGCGGTTTAGAAAATACTGTAGCCATTCGGGGGAAAAGAATGGGAAGCGGTCTTTTTGGGTTTTGGCGTCGTTTCGGCTCAGTCACAGGGTTTTCAAACATGCTCCTTCGCCGAAGCCTCGCCAAAACACCAAAAATCCTCGCTCCGAACGGCCACATTATTCTTTAAAACGCTTTAAAGGCTGACGGCTGAGGCCGCATTTCCACTCTCTGCTTTCAGCGCAATTCTTTACGTCGCGCCCTTTGCGTGAGGGCACATTTCAACTGAATCGTTCGGCCGCGGAATAACTCAACCCATCGCCGATAGTTTTCCGGCGGCGGCTTCCCATTGCGGATTCAATTCCGCCAATCGTTCCTGCAAATGAACCATTTCCCGGTTCAAGTGCGCGGCGCGTCCCGGCTTTTCATAAGTCGCCGGATTTTCCAGTTCCATCGTGAATTCCGCCAATTGCGTTTCGAGTTGCCCGATTTCTTTTTCCAATCCGTCAACCACTTGTTGTTGCGCTTTGCGTTCGTTGGAACGCGCCTGACGTTGCCGCGCTTCAATTCGTTTTTGTTCCTTGCGATCCATTGAAGAGCGGTTCGCTGGCGCTGATTTTTGCGGTGAGGCCGTTCCATTCGTTCCGCCGGAGGTCAATGCCGCGCGTTCCGACAACGCTCTTGTTTTGTCCAAATAATATTGGTAGCCGCCGGGATAATGCGTGAGCCGGCCCGCATTCACATGCACGACGTGATTCGCCAGCGCGCGGATGAAATAGACGTCGTGGCTGATGAAAACCATCGTGCCTTCAAATTGCCCGAGCGCATACACCAGCGCGTCAATGCTCGCCATGTCCAAGTGCGTCGTCGGCTCGTCCATCAGCAGAAGATTTGGCGGGGCGAGCAACAATTTCACGAGCGCAAGCCGGCTCTTTTCGCCCCCGCTCAACACGCCGACGCGTTTGAAAACATCGTCACCGCGAAATAAAAAACTCCCGAGCAGGGTGCGGACAAATTGTTCCGTGACGCGCGACGGCGTATCCATTGCCTCTTCAAGCACGGTGCGCCCGGCGTCCAGCATGTCCACCCGGTATTGCGAATAATAACCGGCCTTCACGTTGTGCCCCGGCGTCCGCGCGCCGCCCTGCGGAATTAAAACGCCTGCAAGAATTTTCAGCAACGTGGATTTGCCCGCGCCGTTGGGGCCGACCAGGACAATTCGCTGGCCGCGCTCGGCTTTGAATTCCATGCCGCGATAAACCACATTGTCGCCGTAAGCCTGCTGAATATTTTCGAGCGTGATGACTTTGTGGCCGCTGCGCAGCGGTTGCGGAAACCGGAAACCGATTTTGCCTTCGTCATCCGTCGGCGCTTCAATTTTTTCCATTCGCTCGATCTGCTTCAGCTTGCTTTGCGCCTGCGACGCCTTGCTGGCCTTGGCGCGAAAACGGTCGGCAAACTCCTGCAACCGCGCGATGTCACGCTGTTGATTTTTGTAAGCGGCGAGAAGCTGTTCCTCGGCCGCGGCGCGCTGAACAAGAAATTCATCGTAATTGCCCCGATACCGCATCAGCCTGCCCTGCCGGATTTCCACAACGCCACTGACGATATGATTCAGAAATTCGCGGTCGTGCGAGATGACCATGATCGCGCCCGGATAATTTTTCAGATGCTCCTGAAACCACAGCAACGCCTCCAGGTCCAGGTGGTTTGTCGGCTCGTCGAGCAACAACAAATCCGGCTCCTGCACCAGCAACCGCGCCAGATGCGCGCGCATCACCCAGCCGCCTGAAAGCTCGCGCGCCTGGCGATTGAAATCCTTTTCACGAAAACCGAGGCCGACGAGAACCTGCTTCGCCTTTGCATCCAATTGGTAACCGCCCAGCTCGTGAAAACGATTGTGCGCGTCGTCGTGAATTTCGTCCGCATGTTGCGCGTCAACATGATGGTCGTAATCCCACGCGAGAATCCTTCTCCGCAGCCTGGAAAATTCCAGCGAAACGGCCGTGGCCAGTTCGAGCACTGTTTCATCGGCCGCCGGCGCGCTTTCCTGCGGCAGATGGCCGAACACGACGTTTCGTTCCTTCATCACCCTGCCCGTGTCCGGTGATTCTTCGCCGAGGATGATGGAAAAAAGCGTCGTTTTGCCCGCGCCGTTCGGCCCGACCAGGCCGATACGGTCCGCGCGATTCACCTGCAAAGCCGTTTCGTTGAACAAAACTCGTCCGCCGTAGGCCTTGCTGATGTCTGAAAGCGTCAACATGAGCCGCACATTTTATGGTGCGCAGAAGGAAAAACAAGGACGGCTTCGGTCAAAGCTCATTCTCGTCCGGCGTGGAAAAGCCGGTGGGCGCCAGTGTAAAAGTATCTCAAGGGCATTTCAACCGTCGCGAGGCGATGCTGGAAATGGAGGAGCCTTTTCAATTCTCACCCCTCATCCTCGAAAAGCGAAGACATTCAGGTGGTGCAAATTCGTGAAATTCGTGTCAATCTTCGACCCTGATGACGACGGCCAATAAAGTTACGATTCTTCGCATTTTATTGATACCGTTTTTCGTCGTGGAACTCATTTACTACGTACGCACGGGAAATGAGATCCACCGGTTGTCTGCCATTCTGTCGTTTGCCGTCGCCGCCATACTAGACGGGGTGGATGGTTATATCGCGCGCCGTTACAATCAGAAAAGCGAGTTGGGGGCGATCCTTGACCCTCTGGCGGACAAATTATTGCTGGTTTCCGCGGTGGTGACGTTGAGTTTTAATAATGCGCCGTATCTGCGGCAGATTCCGCTCTGGCTCACCGGTACGATCATTGGACGGGACGCAGTGCTCGGCATCGGAGCGGGAGTCATTCATTTGGTCGTTGGCAAAATCAAGGTTCATCCCCGGCTGACAGGAAAGATGGCAACGGTATTTCAAATGGCGTTGGTGCTTTGGATTTTGCTGCGATGGGACGTGGATTTGAATCGAGTTTATATAAAGATCTGGATGTTCGGCGCGGGAATTTTCACCGGTGTGTCAGGCTTGTATTATGTTTGGGATGGAAGCAAACAATTAAGTTCGCATCCGGCGAGTTCCCCGGCACAGCCGGGGTGAGGATTTTTTTAGTTGAGTGTCCATTGAAAATCCACTCAACTCTCCGGGAGATTATGGACAAGGAAGATCAAATCAAATTGAAGGAAGGCGACGTGGCGCCGGAATTTACCGCGGTGACGAACGGCGGCGGAAAGGTTTCGCTTTCGGAGTTCAAGGGGAAGAACGTTGTCCTCTATTTTTATCCAAAAGACGACACGCCGGGCTGCACGAAAGAGGCGTGCAACTTTCGCGACAATTTTGGCGAATTCCAAATGCGCGGCGCCATCGTGCTGGGCATCAGCACCGATTCAGGGAAATCGCATGATAAATTTGTCGAGAAGTTCAAACTGCCATTTCCACTTCTGGCGGATGAGGACAAAAGAATCGTCGAGGCCTATGGCGTCTGGGGAGAGAAAAGATTCATGGGCCGGAAATACATGGGGACGCTGCGCGTGACGTTTCTCATCGGGCCGGACGGCTGCATCAAGAAGATTTGGCCGCAGGTCAAGCCGGACGAACACGCGGTGGAGGTCCTGGCGGCGCTTTGATTCCGGGGCGGGGTCCGCCATGGTCAAAACTGCCGGTACGCAGGAAGTGAATCGTTTGGCGGATGGCTTCACGATTGCGCATGATGAACGGATGCGTGGCGTGGAGGATGAGGTAATCGCTCATGCCAGCGAGTTTTGCGCTCTCGGTCGAGACTTTTCCATCATTGGGGCCGGGGATCAGCAGGCTGTTAATCCAATTGATGGAACGGTCACCGGCAATGATGCCGACGGGATAATGGGCAGGTCCAAGCCGGTTGGGGAGCGAATTGGAGTCCGTGCCCAATTCATTTCCCGCCACGCCATTGATCCATTTGAACAAAGACCAGCGGCCTAACTTGTCCACCACCTGGCTACCCCGGTTTGGCGGCGCGAGCATGACAACACGACCGAGATTCGGAATGGAATGACGCGCCACATAGCTTCGCACCAGGATTCCGCCAAGTGAATGGGTGACGAAATCAATTCTCTTGGCATCGTCGGAGTCGCAATCGGCGATCGCTTTGCCGATGGCGTCGTCCGCAAGTTTCTGGATGGGCGCCGACCGGGAAGGATAGTCCACATTTCGCACCTTGAAGCCGGCGCCGGCGAGGGCGAGGGCGATCTTGTCCATCGAATGGCTCGTGCGACAAAGTCCGTGCAGCAAGATGACTTCGTCGAGCGCGCCAAAAGTTGTTGAACAAGTGGTCATTGCCGCGGCAATTATCAATGCCCTCGCGAACATACGAGTAGAGAAATCATCCGTTGACAAATATCAAGAGAATTTTCAAAATTACAACGAACGAAGGATTAACAAACAAATTAAAAATTATGGCAATCAAAGTTGGCTCCCAAGCTCCTGACTTCACGCTCAAAACGAAAACCGCCACCGGGCTGGCAGACATCAAGTTGAGCAATAACTTCGGCAAAAAGAACACGGTGCTGCTGTTCTTTCCGGCGGCGTTCACCGGGGTCTGCACCCAGGAAATGTGCAGCATCAGCGGCGGCTTGAACGATTACGCCCACCTGGGGGCCGAGGTCATCGGCATCAGCGTGGACACGCCGTTTGCGCAGGAGGCGTGGGCGCAAAAGGAAAAGATCACCATCCCGCTGGCGAGCGATTTGAACAAGGAAGTCATCAAGAAATATGACGTGGTGATTCCTATGCTGGCGGGGGTGGGGGACACAGCGGCGCGGGCGGCAATTGTGATTGATAAGCACGGGGTGGTGCAATACAGCGAACAAACGGCGACCCCAAAGGACCTGCCGAATTTCGATGCAGTCAAAACGACGCTGGCAAAGTTGCGGTAACGACAAACGCCGCCGCCCCAGGTTGCTCAGAGTGGCGGCGGGGTTTGCCGGGCAATTTCCCAATCGCTGATGGGGCGCATGGCGCCGCATTCGGCGCAGGACATGGCGGCATACTGGGTGGAACAATGCGGGCAGGCACCGGGCGTCTCGAAGATATCGAACGGTTTTCTGCACTGGCCGCAGACCCAAAAGGGGCCGCGTGGTGGAATGGCCTTGCAAGCGGGGCAGGCAAAACCCTCGCGGCGAGGGGCGCCGGCGACGCGGGACATGGAGCGGGCTTGCATGAGGGCGCCCCAGCAATTCATCAGAATGAAAACGCAGACGATTCCGAGCCAAAGGTTTTGCCTCCAAAAGGCAAAGGCAATAAGAACCGCGACCCCAATGAGGCCGATTACCGTGGCGATCAACAGGCTGTTGACGCGTCCGAAAACGAACCAGAGCAACGAGCGCAGAATTTGCCCGCCATCCAACGGAAAAATCGGGAGCATATTGAAGACCAACAGCGTGGTATTAATCCAAAAAAGCATGAAGAAGAAGGTATAAAGGTTCGGAATAGATTCCTGCCAGCCAGCGGTTCGGGCAAATATCCATAAAAGACCAAACAACGGGAAGAGAATCACGTTGACAAGCGGCCCGGCGGCGATGCTCCAGAGTTGGGCGCCCGGGCGTTGTGGCGGCGTCACGTAAGCCACGCCGCCCAGCGGCCAAAGGACGATGTCATGGGTCTGGCCCCCGACGGACCGGCAAGCCAGTTGATGTCCAAATTCGTGGACCAATACGATTCCGAACAGCGCCAGGCATTCCAGAACGCTCCAGAAGCTTGAAGAATAAAGCCCTCCCGACACCCAAACGAAATAATACACCGCCAAAAACCACGCCCAGTGCAAATAAACCGTAATCCCAAACAGTCGGAAGAGGCGAATCGAACCTTGTCTCGTCGGCATCAGTGGAAATTGCCACATCCAAGTGACATGAACAAGCATTTTGGCTGTTAGACCCGGCATGTTTCCATTTCGTCACCAGCCTTTAACCGTCCCGTCATTGAGATTGGCGCGTGAGTCGCTAATCTGACAATAATGGCGCCTCGGATATTGATTGTAGACGACGAGCTGGACTTCATCGAATTGGTGAAATTCCGGCTTTCGGAACTGCATTGCGAATTTTTGGTGGCCCATGACGGCGTGCATGCGCTTAGCCAGGCGCGCCAATCAAAGCCGGACCTCATCCTCCTGGATATCTTGCTGCCGGATTTGGATGGGCTATCGGTTTGTGAAATCCTTCGGCGGCAGCCTTCCACCAAGAAAATCCCGATTATTTTTATGAGCGCTCTTTCGAGCGACGTGACCAAGCGCACGGTGGCCATGGAGGCAGAAGATTTCTTCACCAAACCACTGGATTTACCCCGGCTGGTTCGCCGGATTGAGGAATTACTGCCTCACGCGCCGGCGGAAACGTGATAAAATGCGGAGCGTGCCGAACGGGGGGCGCGAGGGCAGACGGCTTCGCCACGCGATCATTTTGCCACGGCTGCCTGAGCGGGCCGGCGATTGCGCAAATAATTCACGACGCGATAGCCGAGGAGGACCGCCAACACCGCGATAAACACCAGCGGCAGGCGCACGTCCGCCTTTACCTGCATGTAAAAATGGATCGCGCCGGCGACGGCGGCCACATAGGCGAGCCGGTGCAAGGCCCGCCAGCGTTTGCCGCCGAGCCGTTTGATCATGCCGTTCGTCGAAGTGATGGCGAGCGGCACCATGACGAGCAGCGCGGTCATTCCAAACCAGATATACTTGCGCACAACAATTTCGTGCAGCGTGCTGGAAATGCTGAACGCCCGGTCAAGGCTGTAGAAGCACAGGAAATGCAGGCAGCCGTAAAAGAAGGCGTAAAGCCCAAGCATCCGGCGCAATTGAATCACCCAGTTCAAACCGAAAACTTTTCGCACGGGCGTCACCGCCATTGTCAACGTCAAAAAAATCAGCG
>JASHVW010000216.1 GCA_030044395.1 Verrucomicrobiia bacterium | reverse complement strand
TCGCGGTTCGGCGTGACCCATCACGAGGACGGGGCGACGGTTATTGAAGGCATCCGCATTCCCGTCGCGCGCAGGAATTCCCGGGAGAGGCCATGGAAATGAACCTGAAGCACGATGTTCAGGCCGTCGCGCGACAGTTCCAAATTTGCGGCAATTTTTTGGGCGCCGAACCGTACGGCAGCGGGCACATCAATGATACCTACTGTGTCAGATTTGACCAGGGAGGCGCCCCGGTCCGTTATATATTTCAGCGCATCAACCACAAGATCTTTAAGAATCCCGTGGCGCTCATGGACAACATCCGGCGAGTGACGGCGCACCTCGCTGAAAAATCCAGAATGGAACAGGATCGGAGCCGCCGTGTGCTGACTTTGGTTTCGACTTGCGACGGCCGTGCGTTCCATTGCGACCCGCTGGGCAACTACTGGCGTGTCTATCTCTTCATTGAGAAGGCGCGCACTTATGACGCGGTGGAATCCCCATGCCAGGCCTTTGAAGCTGCGAAGGCGTTTGGCGGTTTTCAGAGGCTGCTGGCGGACCTGCCGGCGCCACGCTTGCACGACACCATTCCTGATTTTCACCACACGCCCAGACGCTTCGCCGCTTTGCAAAACACGATCCAGGCGGATGCGGTGAACCGCGCAAAGTTTGCGAAACCGGAAATCGAATTTGCGCTGCAACATCAATCCATGACGGGTGTATTGCTCAACGCCGGGCTGCCGGAACGTGTGACGCACAACGACACGAAGTTCAACAATGTCATGCTCGACGAGCTCACCGGTGAGGGGGTTTGCGTGATTGACCTCGACACCGTCATGCCCGGATTGGTGTTGTACGACTTTGGCGACATGGTGCGCACCACTACCAGTCCGGTCCGGGAAGATGAGCGCGATTTGTCCAGGGTCACCATGCAGGTTCCCATGTTTGAGGCGCTGGCGCGCGGCTATCTCGCGTCGGCCTCCGTTTTTTTAACAACGGCCGAGAAACAATTTCTTGCATTTTCCGCCAAGCTCATCACCTTCGAGATCGGCATCCGTTTTCTGGCCGATTTCCTTGCGGGCGACCCCTATTTCAAGGTGCATCGGGACAACCATAACCTTGACCGCTGCCGTACGCAGTTCAAATTGGTGGAGTCCATTGAGCAACAGGAAGAACAAATGACCAGGCTGGTGGAACAATTGAAATGAAAATTCTGGTTACAGGCGGCGCGGGCTTTATCGGCAGCCACATCGTCGAGCATTTTCAGGACCAGGCTGAAGTTCGCGTGTTGGACAACTTGCGTTCCGGCTTCAAGCGCAACCTGGCGGGCATGAGGCACGAGTTTATTCAGGCCTCGATTCTGGACCGTGCCGCGGTGCGCCGGGCGATGCAGGGGGTTGACTTCGTTTTTCATCTGGCGGCCATGATCAGCGTGCCGGAGTCCATGCAAAAGCCAATCGAGTGCAGTGAAATCAATACGAACGGCACTCTGGTGGTGTTGGAGGAAGCGGCGCGCGTGCGGGTGAAGAAACTGGTGTTCAGCAGTTCCGCCGCGATTTACGGCGACAATCCCATTGTGCCGAAGGTTGAAACGATGGCGCCCGAACCCAAAAGCCCCTACGCGATCACGAAACTCGACGGTGAATTTTACTGCGGAATGTTTGCCCGCGAAGGCCGCCTGCCGACGACGTGCCTGCGTTATTTCAACGTATTTGGTCCGCGTCAGGACCCGAAAAGTCAGTATGCTGCCGCCATGCCGATTTTCATTGATCGCGCCCTGAAAAATCAACCCATCAATATTTACGGCGATGGCAGGCAGACGCGGGATTTCATCTTTGTGAAGGATATTGTCGCCGCGAACGTGTTTTTCGCCATGCGGTCAACGTCATCCGGAGCCGTAAATGTCGCGTGTGGCCGCCGTATCACGATCAATGAGCTTGCACGAAGAATTCTCCAACGGATCGGGTCGCAATCCAAAATCAAGCACGCGCCCGAACGCCCGGGTGACATCAAACATTCAATTGCATCCATTAAAAAATTGCGGGCCGCCGGTTTTACGCCGGAACTAAATTTTCGCAAAGGTTTGGTTGCGACCATTGACCATTACCTGTTGAAGCAATCTGAGGACCGGGCAAGGCGCCTTTAAGCGCGGCGTTCCTATTCAAGAACCAAAAAGGTTCTTTGCCATGATGTAATCGTCCATGACGAACCCTCCCCCGATATCGGTCACCACTGATTCGGCGATGACAAAACCATTTCTCCGGTAGGCGGAGATGGCTTTGGTATTTCGTTTGTTGACCGAGAGAACCAGGCGATGCGCGCCGGCGATACGGGCTTCCAGCTCGCAATGTTGCATTAACCGGCTGCCCAGTCCCCGGCCGTGCAATTCCGGCAACAGGTAAAGCTTGTGCAGCTTCATCATGGCCGGTTCGGACGCGGGGCCGTAGGAGGCAAACCCGGCCGGTTTGCCATCCAGGAGCAGAAGGTTGTAGCGGATTCCCTGAGAGTGAATCTCCTCGCGCATGGTCTCCAGCGAATACATCCGCGCCAGCATGTAATCAATTTGCGCATGGCTGATGATGCCCGGATAGCACTGCCGCCAGATGAGCTGCGCCAGTTCTGCGACAGTGGGCAGATCGGCTTCGGCGGCTTGGATAATTTTGGCCTGGTCTGGTGACGTGGCATTCATTTGCGCCTGCAAGGCTCGCGCA
>JASHVW010000215.1 GCA_030044395.1 Verrucomicrobiia bacterium | reverse complement strand
ACCTTCTTCGGCTCGCCCAATAATCCGCGCATTGTCCGGTTGCACAGCCAGCCGGTGGAAATTCCGGTCTCGGGCACCCTTCTCCTGATGAACAACAAAGACCGTCCGGGCATTGTCGGCTATCTGGGCACGTTGCTCGGAAAGCATAAGGTCAACATCGCCAACATGAGCCTTACGCGCGATACCGCCGGCGGATTGGCGCTGACCGTGCTCAATCTGGATAGCACGCCGCCGCAGGCGGTTCTGGACGAGCTGCAAAAGGACAGTGACATCAGCAATATAAAAGTGATTAAATTGTGAACAGTTTCCGTAAATAACAATCTAACTCCAACATGAAAAACAAAACCACGTTAATATTATCCGGTGTGCTTGCAGCGGGCGTGCTCGGCTGGTTTGCGGTTCGCGCCGCCAATTCGGGCGCTCCAATGCCGGCAGCCTCGGTTCCGCCCGCCACTACCAATGCCAATCCAGAGGCCGCCATGACTGCCTTGTTCGGAGACCCCGTAATCGCCCAAGGCAAAGGCTTTACCATCAAACAAAGTCAATTGGACGAGGTCACCGCCGCCATCAAAGCCAATTATGCCGCCCACGGCCAGACAATTCCCGAGGACCAATTGACCCAATACGAGGCCATGGCTTTGAATGAATTTATTGATACGAAATTATTGTTGCAACAGGCCAACGACGCCGACCGCGCCCAGGGTCAGGCCGAGGCGGACAAGGCCATCACCGAATTGACGAAGGAAGCCGGCTCCCTGGATGCGTTGGAAATGCGGCTGAAAGGCAGCGGCAAAACACTCGACCAATTGCGCTCCCAACTCGCCGACAGCACCACCGCCAACGCCGCCCTTGTCCGTGAATTGGGCGTTTCAGTTTCCGACGCCGACATCAAAGCGTTTTACGACGCCCACCCATCGGATTTTCAACAACCGGAACAGGTAACGGTGCGCCATATTTTGTTCATGACTATTGATCCGCAAACGCACCAGCCGCTATCGGATGACGAAAAGCAGGCAAAGCTCAAGCAAGCCGAGGATGTGCTCAAACAACTTCGCGCCGGCGGCGATTTCGCCGCGCTAGCCACCAAGTATTCCGAAGATCCGGGCAGCAAGGATAATGGCGGTCTGCTTCCGGCATTCGGCCACGGCGAAATGGTGGCGCCATTCGAAGCCGCCGCGTTTTCGATGACCAATAATCAGATCAGTGACATCGTGACCACGGAATACGGTTACCATATCATCAAACTCCTCGACAAAACACCTGCCCATAAAGTCGAGGAAGCCAAGGTGTCGGATAATATCAAGTCCTACCTGTTGCGCCAAAAACTCGCGCCGCTCGCGCCGCGGTATCTGCTCAAATTGAAGCAGGGCGCCGACGTCCAAATTCTCGATGAGAATCTCAAGGAAGCGGTCGCCACGGCGGATGCGTCGTCCACTAATCCGCCCCCGGCCACCGCGGCAACGCCGTAGGCCAGTCAGTCAAAAATGAAATTACGCCGGCTCCCGCCGTTGCCTGCGCGGTCGTCGCAGCCGGTACGCCGCCAGCGGGTCCGAATACGACCGCGTTCGCCGACAATCCGGCCATCGTAAGCGGATTGCTTGGATATTGAAAATCTGTCCGGACCGTGACCCGACTTTGAAGGCTGCAGCCGCAGCGCCATGACCGGCGCAATTTTATCATGAGACACTTGTCAAAACGCCCTCAAGTGTCCATCTTGATCGCGTTATGAATAAAAAAACTGCAATCGCCATTCTGATTGTTGGCTGTGTGGGTCTTGCAGTCGCATTGATTGTTCTGCAAAGCCTGTCGAGCAAGCAGCACGAAAGCGATTCCAACACGATCCTTCAATTCTCGAATGATTTGGACAAGGCCAATGTCAATCTCAACGATCTGCGCCAGGTCAATCTCGCGTTGAACAGTGACTTGGAAACCAACCGCGCCCTGGCCGCCGGGCTTTCCAACCAGCTCGACCAAACCTCCCAACAGCTTGCGTCCGCGCAATCCACTCTGCAGACCGACCAGCAGCAAATCACCAACCTGGACCAGCACGTTTCCGATTTGGAAGCGCAAAATCAAGTCCTTGACCAGCGCGCCAACGATTTGTCGAACACCATCTCCCAATTGAATACCCAGATTACCGAAACCCAAATGAAGCTGGCTGTCTCTCAAACCAACAACGTGTACCTCGAAGGCGAACTAAAAAAGCAGGTGGCTGAAAAAGAAGACTTGCAGCGCAGGTTCAATGATTTGAACACTGTCCGCCAGCAAATGCATAAATTGAAAACGGACGCACTTGTGGCCCGCCGTCTTGAATGGATCCGTGAAGGCGTGGATCCCACCAAGGAGGAAAAGGGCGGAGAGGTCCTGATAAATCACCAGCCCCAACCAACGAATGCGGCGGCCCTTCGGCCCAATTTCAATTTGAATGTCGAGGTGGGCGCCGATGGCACGGTCCATGTCCTCACCAATCTGCCTCCGCCTATTGCCAATCCGCCACTGCAATGAAGAAAGTTCAGGTGGTTCTGAGATGCCAACTTACGAATACATTTGCGGCAAGTGCGGACATGAATTTGAAACCTTTCAATCCATCTCCGCGAAACCACTGAAAACCTGTCCCCGGGAAATCTGTGGGCAAAAAAAATGGGGGCGCGGCCGTGTCAAAAAGAAAATTGGGGCCGGAGCCGGACTGATATTCAAGGGAAGCGGTTTCCATATCACAGACTATCGCAGCACGAAATACACTGAGGCGGCTAAAAAGGAGGGCGCCCCCGAAAAATCCGCCCCAAAAAAAGAGGTCGCGACCGCCCCGGCCAAATCCGCCGCCGCGCCCGAGAAATGAACTTATTCTTCAAGCATTCAAAATGGTTGGGCCGGTTCGGCATCTCACCATTTCAATGTTTCTTCGCCTTCGCCGCCTTCTTTCCAGCCTTCTGCCACGCGGACTTTTCCCTGCCCAATCCCGTTTCCACGCGAAGCGTTTCCGGCCAGTTCGCCATCATCGGCGCCCGGCAAGTCTCATCTCTGCTGGATTCGCTGGCGTTCAAGACCAACACCGCGCTGGTCCACCTCGAACCTGC
>JASHVW010000214.1 GCA_030044395.1 Verrucomicrobiia bacterium | reverse complement strand
AATGCGTCCGATGGTTCCCGGTGAAAACGCATCGGGAGATCGAGCGAAAATTTATGGTCAAGGAAATGACGAAGGCATGGCGAAAACGGCCGCATTCAAGAATTGTCCAGGGATATTTCCCGATGAGGCCCGGCAGATTGAGGTCCGGTTGCGGCGAAAGGATGGGGGCCATTTTCTGACCATCAAGGTGGGTCATGGCAAGACCCGGTTGGAAGAAGAAATTGCGTTGAAGAAGAACACCTTTGACTCGCTATGGCCGCTGACGAGAGGCAAACGCGTTTCCAAGGCACGCTATGAAATTCCGTGCGACGGCAGGACGATTGAGAAGGATGTTTATGGGGGTCCGCATCGCGGGCTGGTGACTGCGGACGTCGAATTTGGTTCGCGGAGGGAATTGGAATCGTTTAGAATTCCGGGCTGGTTCGGACGCGAATTGACGGGTAATATCCCGTACGCGAACGAAGCGCTGGCAAAACGCCAGGCGTTGCCGTGATATGCCATTTCATTTCAGAAAAAAGGAAAAGGTCGCCAAAGCCCTGCGCCGCATTTGCTGCGAGCGGGTTGAGGACGCGCTGGAAATTCTGAGGGGCGACCGCCTGAAGGCGGTGCATAACGTTCGCAAGGAAATTAAAAAGCTGCGGGCGATTCTTCGGCTGATGCGCGGCGAAATCGGGAAAAACGTTTTTCGCAGGAATAACAAGACATTGCGCGCGGCGGCGGGAGAGTTGACCGCCGTGCGCGACGCCCAGGTGCGGTTGGATGCATTTGAGGGGCTGGCCAAACATTTCAGCCGCGGGCTTCCGGCGCGGCCCTTCCCGAATATCAAGGAGGCGCTGCGGGGAAATTGCCGGGCGGAGGAAAGGAAATTCCTGAAGGGCCATTTGGCGGACGTGGTAACAAAAATTCTGAGTGAATTGAAACAACGCGCTGATGATCTGAAGGCGGATGCCAGCGGGTGGGCGGCGATCGGTCCGGGACTCGAAGCCAGTTTCCGCCGGGGCCAGGAGGCATTAAAGACGGTTCGAAGAGACTGTTCGCCGGAAAACCTGCATGAGTGGCGCAAGCGGGTGAAGGACCTTTGGCATCATTTGCGGCTGCTTTGCCGCGTTTGGCCGAAGGAAGTGCGCGCCAAAATCGAAGAGCTTGAAACCCTGGCCGAATTTCTTGGTAAAGACCACGATTTGGTGATGCTGGCGGAATTTGTCGCAAAGAATTTCAAGGGTACGGGGGATACCGGGGCGCTGGGTGAACTGATTCGCCGGCGCCAAAAAGAGTTGCGTAACGAGGCGCTGAAATTAGGCCGGCAGTTTTATGCCGAAAGGCCCGAGCGTTTTTGCCGGAGGGTCGGTAATTACTGGACGATGTGGCGCGGCGAAAAATAGCGCCGGAAACGGGCAAAGAAGAGCGCCCCGAAGCTTTCAGGGCGCTCGAAGCGGCGACGGCTCACTTGGCGCCGAGGATGGCGTCCTTCGCGGCTTTGGCCACGCGGAATTTCACGACGCGCTTGGCGGGGATTTGGATGGTTTCGCCGGTCTTGGGGTTGCGCCCCATGCGGGCGGCGCGATTGCGCAAAACCAGTTTGCCAATGCCGGGCAGCGTGAAAGTGTCCTTGGCGTGTTTGTACGCGAGTTGCGCCAGATGCTCGAGGATTTCACCCGCTTGTTTTTTAGAGAGCCCATTCTTTTCCGCAATCGCGGCGGCCAATTGAGATTTCGAGAGTGCTTTAGCCATAACTTCGGTGTCCTTCCTGTTGGTGTTAATTGTTATTGTTTGGTTAAAAAGTCACGTGACTTGGCTCGAATAAAAGAATTTCGGGCCAAAGGTGCAAGCAAAAAAATGCAAAAAATTTCACCTTCCCGGCGGCTGCCGAGCGGCGGGGGCTTGACATCACCAGGCAATTCCGGACTATTGGCGCATGGCGCTGTTCACCATTGAAAGTGACTTTCGCTACGAAATCGTCCGCAAAATCTTTGAGGGCGGGATGGGCATTGTATTCGAAGCCGAGCAGCACGGTGCGCGGAACTTTGTCAAGCGGGTCGCCATCAAGATTATCCGCCCAAATTTCGCCAGCCAGAAGATGTTTATCGAGAACTTCATTGGCGAGGCCAAACTGGTCGCGGATTTGATTCACACCAACATCGTCCAAACCTATCATCTGGGTGAATCGAAGGGCGTTTGCTTCATCTGCATGGAATTGATTCGCGGGGTGAATCTTGAGCAATTCACGCGCCAACTGGCTGAAAAGCGCCGGCAATTACCCAAGGAACTTGCCGTATTCATCACCAGCCGGGTGGCCCGCGGACTGGCCTACGCCCATGCCAAGACCGACAAGGACGGCAAGCCGCTGGGAATCGTTCATCGCGACGTCAGCTTCAAGAACATCATGATTGCTTTCGAGGGCGACGTGAAAGTGACAGATTTTGGCATTGCCAAGGCCCGCGGCTTTTTGACGGACCAGGAGGGTGAAGTTGTCGCGGGCAAGGCGGATTTCATGAGTCCCGAGCAGGCCGATTTTCAAATTACGGACAAACGTTCCGATTTGTTTTCGGCGGGCGTGGTGCTGGCGAATTTGTTGTTGGGCCGGAACATCTTCAAAGGGGAAAACGCGGATGAATCGCGCCAGCGTGTCATGAACATGGAAATCCCCGATTTCCGGAAAATGGATTCGCGGATTGACGATGCGCTCAATGACATTCTTCAGCGCGCCCTGGCGCGCGACCCCGCGCAGCGTTACCCCCACGCCGAGCAGTTGCTTTATGACCTCGAATACCACATCTACCACAAGGGCTATGGCCCAACCAATGAGACGCTGGGCAAATTCACGCGCGAATTGTTTGGCCAGGAGGCGCCTCACGCCTCCGCCATCCGCGGTTCCACCGATTTAATGGAACACACCGTCCGCATTCAGACCTCGCCGGGAAAATGAAACGCGCCGCATCCCAAGTCGTCAAACTTGGACTCCTCCAATCCGCGGCCTCTGCCGACACCCAGGCGAACCTGAAGAAGACCCTGGCGCTCGCCGAACAGGCGGCCGGGCGGGGCGCGCAAATCATCTGCACTCAGGAATTGTTTCGCTCGCGGTATTTTTGCCAGAGCGAAGACCACAAAAATTTTGCGCTGGCGGAAAAGATCCCCGGCCCGACGACCGATGCCTTGTCCAGGCTTGCCAAAAAGCGCAAGGTTGTCGTCATCGCCTCTCTTTTTGAAAAGCGCGCCGCGGGGATTTATCACAACACCGCCGCGGTGATTGATGCTGACGGCGCGTTGCTGGGCGTGTATCGGAAGATGCATATTCCCGATGATCCGCTGTTTTATGAAAAATTTTATTTCACTCCCGGGGACCTCGGGTTCAAGGCCTGGCGGACGAGATACGGAAAAATCGGCGTTTTGGTTTGCTGGGACCAGTGGTATCCCGAAGCAGCGCGGTTGACGGCGTTGCAGGGGGCGCAAATTCTTTTTTATCCCACTGCCATCGGCTGGCATCCGTCCGAGAAGGCAAAATACGGAACCGACCAGCACAATGCCTGGGAGACCATCCAACGCAGCCACGCGGTGGCCAACGGCTGTTACGTGGCGGCGCCCAACCGCGTCGGCCTGGAACAAATTGCCGGTGTGGACGGCGAGGGCATTGAATTTTGGGGCCAGAGTTTTGTTGCGGGAACCTCCGGCGAGATTCTCGCGAGGGCATCGGCGGACAAGGAGGAGATTCTCATCGTGTCCGTTGACCTGGCCAGGGTGGATGTTATGCGGACCCACTGGCCGTTTCTGCGCGATCGGCGAATTGACGCCTACGGAAATTTGACCAAACGATTTGTGGATTGAGCCATGAATTTGCTCAATCGCTACGTTCCATTGGTCGTTTGGGTCGTCGTTGTTTCCACCATCATTTTTATCCCCTT
Source organism: Verrucomicrobiia bacterium (assembly GCA_030044395.1). Classification (GTDB taxonomy): domain Bacteria; phylum Verrucomicrobiota; class Verrucomicrobiia; order Limisphaerales; family UBA11358; genus UBA11358. The sequence continues at coordinate 31 of JASHVW010000214.1, read as the reverse complement.
GAGAATCATCGGCTACGGGTTTCTGCCGACG
>JASHVW010000213.1 GCA_030044395.1 Verrucomicrobiia bacterium | reverse complement strand
CCACAGTCTGGGCTGCGTGATGTCCATTGGAATTGCGGCTTGTATGATCGCCGGATTGACGTTCCTGCCGGCGGTGCTCAACTTAATCGGCCGGTGGCATCCGTTAATAAAAGAACCCAGTGCCGGCAAACTGCCGACACCGGGTCAGGAGGAACCGAGGTTAAAACCTCAATTGACACGAAAATAATGGAAAGCGCCCTAAAGTCAACAATGAATTGTCGGTATCAATGTTAAACCTGACGCAAATAGGCATAAAATCGCGCAAAAACCATTTTCAATAACGTTAACGAAAGCCGTCGTGAATTTTTTGAAAAAATTGAACTTTTTACAGAAATATCATCCTATCCCGCCGTTAAACCGTACTTTTCGGTTACTGGCTTTGTTGTCATTTGCAATTGTCCTGATTATTTGTTTTCCGGCAATCGCGCAGGAACCTTCCGTTGATGACGGCGAGACGTTGGATGCGGGACCTTTGTATGACATATTTCCATTAACTTTGACGGCGGGTAACCGCACGGAAATCCTCGGCCCGCTTTTTTATGAGCAGGAGAGCGGCTCGGAACAGACGTGGGCGCTTCCTCCATTCTTTTCGCATGATACAGACCCCTCGGTTGATTTGGTTCAGGATGACTGGCTGTATCCCATTATGACGTACCGTCGTTACGGCAACGAATACCGCTGGCAATTCATCCAGTTGTTTTCGTCCGCCGGCCGCGAAGACCCGGGTACCTTCGAAGAGGCGCGGCAGGTGACTGTTTTCCCGGTTTATTTCCAGCAACGTTCCCCGTTGACGAATGATAATTATACCGCCGTTGTCCCGTTTTACGGGCATCTCAAGCACCGGCTCTTCCGCGACGACATTTTTTTTGTCATGTTTCCCGCGTTCAGTGAGACGCGAAGGCGGGACGTCGTCAACGAGAACTACCTTTATCCTTTTTTCAATACCCGCCACGGCGACGGAATGCATGGGTGGCAGTTCTGGCCGGTGGTGGGAGCGGAACACAAAATCATAACGTGGCAGACGAATGGTTGGGGCGATGTCATAACCAACGGCGGGCATGACCATCTTTTCGTGCTCTGGCCAATCCATTTCCGGCAGAACAACGGGATTGGAACCGCCGATCCCGAGAAAATCCGCGCTGATTTGCCGTTATATTACGTGCAACGCTCGCCGCGGCGGGACTCCACCTCCGTGCTCTGGCCGCTGTTTATGTGGATTAATGACCGCGGGAAGAAATATCGCGAATGGCAAATGCCCTGGCCCCTCGTGATCGTCGCCCGGGGCCAGGGAAACACCACCACCCGCGTCCTGCCGCTCTTTGGCCGCGCGCACAATAACGAGTTCGAAGACGATTTTTATCTCTGGCCCTTGTACAAATTCAATGCTGTCCACAGCGCGCCCCTCGACCGCCGGCGCACGCGGATTCTATTTTTCCTGTTTCAAAACACCACGGATACCAACACGGAGACCGGCAGGGGCACGCGCCGCGTGGATTTATGGCCGCTGTTCGTTTATCACCGCGATTTCGACGGAAGCAATCGCCTGCAACTGATCGCCCCGTTGGAAACATTTGTGCCGAATAACCCATGGGTGGAGAGGGACTGGTCGCCGTTATGGTCGTTGTGGCGCGCCGAAAACAACGTCAAAACCGGCACAAGCAGCCAGTCATTGTTGTGGAACTTATACCGCCGCGAGAAATCGCCAGGAACGAAGAATATCTCGCTTTTATTCGGCCTGTTCCAATATCGCTCCAACCCGCAGGAAAAAACCCTGCGGCTGTTTTATATTCCGGTGGAAAGAACCAAAGCGGCCGCGACACCATGAAGAGCGGAAGGACCAGCTTAACGATGATGGGCCGTTTGGGAAATCCATCACGATGCGCTACGCCTGATCGGCTGGCAATTCTTGCGCATTCGTCCTACACTTATCCTTTGAAACGTTATGTTTGAGAATATCGGCGAAATGGTGCTGTTGTTCTGGCGGACGCTCCTGGCGTTGCCGCTGGCTTGGCGTCAACGCCAAAAAATTTTCGACCAGTTCTTCGAGATCGGCAACGCCAGCCTCTTGATGGTCTGCATCCTTTCCTTTTTCATCGGAGGCGTCCTCTCCCTCCAAATCGGACCGTTCATGGCGGACAAAGGCCTTGTCGGCTACCTTGGCGGAATCGTGGGCTATGCCCACGCGCGCGAACTCGCTCCCATCATGATGGCCATCCTCATCGCCGGACGTATTGGCTCCGCCATGGCCGCCGAAATCGGCTCGATGCGCGTCTATCAGGAAATTGACGCGCTGCGCACAATGAACATCAATCCCATCCATTATCTCGTGCTGCCGCGTCTTGTGGCCATTGCCCTCGCATTGCCCATGCTCGTCGTCTTCTCCATCCTCGTCGGCTGGTTCGGCGGCGCGGTGGTCGCGGCGGTCAATTCCCACATCGGCGTTTCGTATCAGGGTTTTTTCGCCGACTTGCGCAATGTCGTCGAAATCAAAGACGTGGTGAACGGCGTGTTCAAAAGCTTCTGTTTCGCCATTATCATCGGCATCGTTTCCTGCCATCAGGGACTGGTCACCATTGGCGGCCCCCGTGGCATCGGACGCTCGGTGACCAAGGCCGTGGTCAATTCCATCGTCCTCATCGTCATCTTTGACTACATCCTGACGCGAATTCTATTGAAATGAATGCAGCCAACAACCATTCCGGCGTGAGCCTGCAAGTCCGCGGTTTGCGGAAAAGCTTTGACGGCCAGGAAGTCCTCAAGGGTATTGATTTTGAGGTCAGGGCCGGCGAAATTTTTGTCATCATGGGGCCCAGCGGCAGCGGCAAAAGCGTTTTGCTTAAGCACCTGATTGGCCTCGAAATCCCTGATGCCGGCGAAATCCGCATCGACGGCGAACCCGTTCAATCGGAGGAGATCGCCGCCAAATACCGGACCGCCATGGTTTTCCAATCCGGCGCGCTTTTGAATTCCCTCACCGTCGGCGAAAATGTCGGCCTTTACCTGGCCGAGCACCGCCTGAAATCACCGGAGGAAATCAGGAAAACCGTTTCTGAAAAGCTGGCGGACGTCGGGTTGGCGGATACCGCCGATAAAATGCCGGCCGAGCTTTCCGGCGGCATGAAAAAACGCGTTGCCATCGCCCGCGCCCTGGTCATCGAACCCCAGTTGATTCTGTATGATGAGCCGACGAGCGAATTGGACCCCATTTCCTCCGTCGTCGTCGGCGCCGAAATTTCGAAATTGCAGGAACGCACCCATGTCACGTCTCTCGTCGTTTCGCACGACCGCGACCTGGCATTCGGCATCGCCGACCGCATTGCCGTTATCGCGGAAGGGCGAATCCTGAAGATCGGGACTCCGGATGAAATCAAAAATTTCAACGATCCCCTTGTCCAAAAGTTTTTAAACGCGGAATTTAAACATCATACGAAATAAGCTTATGAAAAATTCACTCGAAACCCGGCTGGGCTTTTTTGTGGCCCTCGTCATCATCGCGGCGGTCGTCATTGTGGAAACCCTCGGCGGCCTCGAACTGTTTCAAAGCGGTTACCACGTGAGCGCCCTCTTCAACTCCGTCCAGGACCTCAAGGTCGGCGACAGCGTCAAAATGGCTGGGGTCGAGATCGGGAAAGTGGATCAGATCGCCCTCGAAAGCACGAACAACAAGGTTTGCGTGACGATGAAAATCCACACCGACGAGCCGGTAAAGACGGACAGCCAGGCCACGGTGAAATTCACCGGCTTGATGGGGCAGAACTATATTGACATCGGTTTCGGCAGCATGGCGGCGCCTCGGGCGGTGGATGGCACGATGCTCGCCACGGTGGAGCAGCCGGACCTCAATGCCGTCATGGCAAGACTGAATGACGCAGCCACCGGAATTGAAAATTTCGGCCGCAGTTTTAGCGGCCAGAGCATCCAGGACCTCGTGGGTCCGCTCATGGACTTCGTGAAGCAAAACAGCGGCAACCTGGGCGGCACCATCACCAACATCGAAAACATCACCGCTCAAATCGCCAGCGGCCAGGGCACCGTCGGAAAAATAATCTACGACCAGACCCTGTACAATTCCGCCCTGGATACCGTCAGCAATCTGCAATCCGACGTTGCGCAGGCGCGCGTCATTATCAGCGGCATCACCAACGGCCAGGGGACCATCGGCAAGCTGATGACCGACGATACGCTCTACAATTCGACCACCGCTTCGATGACCAACCTTGACCAAATCCTGCTGAAAATCAACGGGGGCCAGGGCACCGTCGGCAAACTCGTCAACGACCAGGATTTTTACCGGAACGCCAAATTGTCGCTGCAAAAATTGGACACCATGGCCGACAGTCTGGAAGACGAAGGTCCGTTGAGTGTCCTGGGCATTCTGGCCAATAATTTGTTTTAGAGCAATCGCAGGTTTTTCAGGATTTGCAGCGTTGAATGCGACTTGTTCAACGTGTAGAAGTGCAAACCGGGAACGCCGGCCCGCAAGAGATCCTCGCATTGTCGAGTCGCGTATTCGATGCCAAACTCCGCAGCGCCTTCGTCGTCATTCGCCAATTCGTCCAATTTTGTCCGCAGCGCCGGCGGAATTTTCGCGCCGCAAAGCTGCGTGAACCGTGTGATTTGCGCCGCGCTCAGGATGGAAACCACCCCGGGGACAAGCGGCACGCCCGCCCCCAGGCGTCCCGAAACGTAATCGCGAAATTCGTAAAAATCCGCGTTGTCGAAAAACAATTGTGTCAGGACAAAATCCGCGCCCGCGGCGATTTTTTCCCGTAAATGCCGCCAATCGTCGTGCTTGCCGGTTTTGTTGGCGATATGACCCTCCGGGAAACCGGCCACGCCGATGGAAAATCCGTTCTGTTCATGGACGAATTTCACAAGCTCGGCGGCGAATTCAAATCCACCGGGCGTCTTATGAAAATCGCCGCCGCCGGGAGGGTCGCCGCGCAACGCGAGAATATTTTTGCAGCCGAGCGCGCGGATTTTGTCGAGCACCTCCCGGACTTCATCCCGCGTATGGTTGACGCAGGTGAGATGCGCCAGGGCGGTAAGTCCGTGTTGCCGCTGAATAGAGTCCACAATGGCAAGGGTCTTATCGCGCGTGCTGCCGCCCGCGCCGTAGGTGACCGAACAGTAATCGGGACGGGCTTTGGACAATGCGGGGATGTGCTTGTCGAGGAGGTTACGCACGCCCTCATCGGTTTTTGGGGGGAAAAACTCGAAGGAAATAACCGGCCGTTTGGCCGGTAACTTGGCGGCATAGATGTCGCGGATAAATTGCATTGTTATTAATGATTTCGATTTATGATGTGCGATTTTCCTGGCTGGGGCGAGCGCAAATCAAAGTGGAAGGCTCAGTGAATTTGCGCCAGCGTCGTGGAGTGCGGCGGCAAGCAGAGCGCGACGCCGCTTTGGGGAAGGCGCGAGAGCTTGAAGGGGCACTTGGGAATTTGGATGTTGTGGATGAGTCGAAGGCGGTGTCACCGCCACCGCACTCCAAGACGCAAAGCGATGCATGGATGCGATCCCAAATTGGCCTTGCCAACATGCGCCCCAAGTTACACCTTTGCGCCATGCCTGCCGCTCCCATTCCCTGGCCGCATGCTCCCGCGCACCAACTCTCGCAACCGGGCACATACTTTGTCACCGCCCGAACGTACGGCGCCCAACATT
>JASHVW010000212.1 GCA_030044395.1 Verrucomicrobiia bacterium | reverse complement strand
GCAATTGTCGGCGGCGGCAGCGCCGGTTATGCGGCGGCGCGGACCGCGGCTGCGGCCCATTTGAAAACGGCCGTCATCGAGGGCGGTCAGGAAGTCGGCGGCTTGTGCATCTTGCGTGGGTGCATGCCCACCAAAGCGTTGCTTTATATGGCCGAGGTCGCGCATCTGGTGAAAAATTCAACGCCATTCGGCATTCACGCCCTAAAAACCGCCTTTGATTTCAAAAAAGTCATGGCGCGAAAAAACGCGCTCATCAAAGACTTTGCCGACTATCGCGTCCGGCAATTGCACAGCAAGAAGTTTCACTTCATCCGTGGTCAGGCGAAATTCCTGGACCCGCACACGCTGCATTTGAGCAACGGCAAACGATTAACGGCCGGAAATTTCGTCATCACCACCGGCTCAGTGGTGGCGCCCTCGCCCCTCTGTGAGTTAAACGATTTGGGTTGCCTGGACAGCGACAGCGCGCTGGCCCTGAAGAAATTGCCCAAATCGCTCATCGTCCTCGGCGGCGGGCCGACGGCGTGCGAATTCGCGCAGTTTTTTTCCCGGTTCGGCGTGAAAATCACGATGATTCAGCGCAGCCCGCATATTCTCCATGATTTCGACGCGGATGCGGCGGCGGTGGTCGAAGCCGTTTTTCGGCGCGATGGGATCAGGCTTTTCACCGGAACAAAACTGTTGGACGCCCGGCGAAAAGACGGAATGAAATCAGTTTTCTTTGAACGCGAAGGCAAACCCATTTCAGTCTCGGCTGAAGAAATATTTTTTGCCTTGGGCAGAATCCCAAACACGGCATCCCTGAACCTGCAAAATGCCGGCGTCAAAACCGAATGGGGGCGGATTTTGGCCAACGAGTTCATGCAGACCAGCGCGCCGCATATTTTCGCGGCGGGTGATTGCACCGGGCCACACGAAATTGTCCACATCGCGGTGCAGCAGGGCGAAATCGCCGCGCGCAACATCGCGGCCCGCCATTCAGTCCGGATGGATTACCGGCTGTTGATTTCGACGGTCTTCACCGAACCACAACTGGCCTTTGTCGGGCTTACCGAAAAGGAAGCCACGGCGCGCGGCGTGAAATTCATTTCCGCCGGCTATCCGTTCGCCGACCACGGCAAATCGCTCATCATGAACGCCACTGACGGTTTTGTTAAATTGCTGGCCGATCCCAGGACGGGCGACATTCTCGGCGGCCAATGCGTTGGCCCGCTCGGTGGAGAATTGATTCACGAAATCGTCGCGGCGATGGCCAAACGGATGACCGTGCGCGAACTGGCGGCGATGCCGCATTATCATCCAACGCTGGCGGAAATCTGGACCTATCCGGCGGAGGAACTGGCGGAAAAGCTCTAAAACCCGCCGTCAAAATACCATTTGTGTTCCGGGTTGTCCTGTCTTACCGCCAGGTTGAATTGCTTGTTTTCTCCGCTCTTGAACCGGATTTGGTAAGGCACCCAGACCTGCGGGTAACCGGGCTTTGTATAGGGATCGCCCAACGAGACAATTTCCAAACCGTTTAGCATCTCTTTCTGTTGGTCGTTCAACAGGGCGCTCATCGGGAACCCGGGCGGGCAAAGCGCGTCCACCCTTTTCCAATCCCCCTTGTTCATCGCGTCAAAGAAATTCTGCGCCGTTTGTTTGGCCTGGACTGACCGTTCCGGGGTCAAGACCTCCGAAACATTGTGTTGAACGCTATTGGCCTTCCGATGATTCAGCCAGGCCAGCGGCGTGACGATGATTGCGGCCACAACGGCAACGGCAGCGATACTAAGGGCAGTTTCTTTAGTCATAATAGGTGAGGTTGATTTGTTTCGGAACAAAATCGTGAGAAAGAACACCGCGCCCGCCGCCAAAATAAAGAGGAACAGGCCTCCCAATAATTTGCCCTGCCAGCCCAAAATCTCAAAATCGCGGCCCTGGACGTAGATGGGACAATCTATTCCCTTGGCGGCGAGCATCGCCAGGGTGGCCTTGTCGGCTGGGGCGGTGAATTTGGAAAATTTTCCGCCGTCCTGCAGACGGATCCAAAGTCGGTCAAAAGTATCGGTGGATTGATGAAAGAAGGAGCCGTAATGGAAGCGCATGACAAAAAATTGGGCGTCCTGGTGCGGTGAATTAATGACCTTCTGTGCCTCTGTCGGGGAAAGCTGCTGAATGCTGAGATTCGTGTCCGATATGGCGAGTCCAAAAAATGAAGCAGCGAGAATCATCGCCAGCGCAACGGACCACACAAGGATCTTCCTTATATTGTTGCTGATAGCCGGTTCGAGCGTTGAGAGGCGGCGAGATTTTCGCCTCTGCCAGAACCATAAGCCGACGGTGGCGATGACCACGATATACATCACGTCCAGCCAGACCCTGAAGGCGGCAAGGAAATGCTCTCTTCCCGCAAGCATCATCAGCGGCACGCCAAGCAATACAGGGAGCAATACAAAGACGATCAAACTGACTGTCAGAATCCCCCAGAACCGTGTGACCGAGTCGCGCTGCTGCGGTGATTGTCCGGCGTCGCCGCCCATTTTGTAGCCGAGCCAGCCCCCCAGAGAAACGAACGCGCCGACCGGCACGATGACCTTAAGCATGGCTTGAAAAACAGCGCCGACGGCCGATGCCAGGACCCCGCTCTTGGCTGCAGCCGTCCCGGCTGTCGCGGCTTTGGCCGTCGCCGACAACACCGGCAATGCCGCCACAACACCCACCGTGAACGCTTCGCCCGGCGCCGTTTCTTCCAGCGTGCCCTTTACAAACGCCAGAAACTGTTCCTGCAACATTTTCCTCCCGCGCGACAGCCGCTGATGCACGGCGTTTTCGCTCAAGTCCAGACTTTGCGCGACGGCCTCAACCGATTCATGCTCTCGATAAAATAAAATCAACGGTTCGCGATATATTTCAGGAATTTGTTCCAGGGAACGCCACAGAATGGTTTCTTCCTCGCGGCTGATGGTTTCCTCGCGCGGCAACGGTCCGAACGAGCTATGTTCGGAATTGTCTTCCAATGGTTCCGCGTGAAAAGTCGGTTCGCGTCCTTGTTTGCGCAGCGAATTGTTGATGAGATTGCGTGCAATCGCGCACATCCACCCGCGCAATTTGTCCGGCTCATGCAACGTGCCGAGTTGTTTCCAGGCAGTGAGAAAAGTGTCCTGCGCCAGGTCTTCGCTTTGGCTCAAATTGCCAGTGGCGCTGTATGCCAGCGAGCAAATGAGCGATTGATAGCGTCCCACAATGCGGGAAAAAGCGTCCCGATTTCCATTTCGGCTTTGGGTTACAAGGTCGGCATCTGATGGGTCCGCCGCCGCTGTCATATTGACCGTCATCATACCACCGCATAAGTGGTCGGCCAGCCCCGAATCTGACAGACTTTCTTATGAGTGGGCCAGAAGCAACCGCATCGCCGACAGACAGGCGAGCGTCAAACCAATAATCACCATCGAGCCAATGATATCATGTTTGGCACGAAGCACATGGTTACAGGGAGCAATGGGGCTTATTGAATGATAAACCGCACTCCGTTTTACTTTCCGTTTACGCATCAATACCGGATCAGCATAAACCGCGCCAGCCGCGTTTTGGCTGGAAATCTGGGGCCAATACCCTATCTTTTCACCTAAATGGCCAGACCACCCATGATTCTCGTGACGCCCGGCATCGAAAAGCGCGGTGTCGAATTTCATGACATGTCTGTCAGCCTATCCGTCAAATACGAACAGCCCATCGCGCAAGCCGGCGGCATTCCGGTTACCGTGCCCACCACCACCGACCGGATGTTGCTCTCCGAAATTGTCCGGCGTTCGGACGGCGTCCTGCTGACCGGCGGCGACGACGTTGCCCCGGAGCTTTACAAGAACCATTTGCCCGTTGCGATTCGCAGGACCATTTCATGCACACCCGACGGCGGATGCCGCGATTTGCGCGAATTGATTTTAATTGACGAAGTCTTCCGGCGTCGGAAACCGTTGCTGGCAATCTGCCGGGGGCATCAATTGCTGAACGTGGCATTGGGGGGCAGGTTGTGCGCGGACATCCGGCGTCAAGTTCCCGGTGCCCTCAACCATCAGCGCCTGGATAAGGCCAATGAAATCGTTCACGAAGTTCCATTGACACCGGGTTCATTGCTGGCCAAGATTACGGGTAGGCGCATCCTCGGTGTGAACAGCTCGCACCATCAGGCCGTCGTCAAACCGGCGGAGCTGCTGATGGCCACGGCGTCCACCCGGGACGGAATAATTGAAGCGATGGAATTGAGACCCGAAGCCACGCGATTGTTGCCGTTTTTTTTGAGCGTGCAGTTCCATCCCGAACGGTTGACAGACCGACACGCGGAACACCGCGCGATTTTTGCTCGGTTTGTCGCCGCCTGCGCGCGGAAACGAAAGAAATGAAAGCGAAAATTCTGATTGTGGACGATGAAAGGGATTTGCGCGAACTGCTGGCGTCCGTGCTCGAGGATTATTACGACGTGGCCCAGGCCGCCAGCGGCGGCGCCTTGCGCCAATGCCTGTCCCAGGAATCGCCGGATGTCGTCCTCCTCGATGTCAAATTGCCCGACGCCGATGGTCTCGACCTGCTGCCCCAAATCAAAAAATCCTGGCCGGAGACGGAAGTTATTGTCTTGAGCGGCCACGGCACGGTCACCATGGCCGTCGAAGCCGGCCGCCGCGGGGCCTACAATTTCCTCACGAAACCGTTTGAGAATGAAAAATTGCTCGCGGACGTGAAATGCGCCGTTGATCGCAAGCAGCAAAGCGAGGAAAACGTCACACTCCGCCGGGCGCTGGAAACCATGAGCGGCGCCAATTCACCCATTTTCCGCAGCGCAGCCATGCAGGACGTCATCCGCACCGTCGAACGTATCGCGCCAAGCGACGCCCCTATTCTTATCACCGGCGAGAGTGGCACGGGCAAGGAAGTTGTTGCCGACTTGGTTCATTCCCTGAGCGCGCGCAGCAAAGGCCGCATCATCAAAATCAATTGCGCCGCCCTGCCGCGCGAACTCATTGAGAGCGAGCTGTTCGGCTCGGTCAAAGGCGCTTTCACCGGCGCGACAGCCGATCGCGAGGGTCTCTTCCGCCAGGCCGAGGGTGGCACGCTGTTGCTGGACGAAATTTCCGAGATGCCGATTGATACCCAAAGCAAATTGCTCCGGGTGTTGCAGGATCAGGAAGTGCGCCCGGTCGGCGGCAAAACGACTTACAAAACCAACTGCCGGATCCTTGCCGCGACCAACCGCAAGCCCCCATTGGCCATCAAAGACGGCAAGTTGCGCGAAGATTTGTTTTATCGCATCAGCGCAATTTCGGTCCATCTGCCGCCGTTGCGCGAGCGGCGCGACGACATCGTGCCGCTGGCAAATTCGTTTCTGAAAAAATTCGCGGCTCAGGCCAATCGCGATATCCGGAACTTCAGGCCTGGCGCGATGGAACGGTTGACGGCCTTCGATTGGCCGGGCAACGTCCGGCAGTTGCAAAATGAAATCCAGCGCGCGGTGCTGTTGTGCGAAGGCACGGAAGTCGACGCCAGCGACCTTTCCGTGGCTTCCGCTCCGGCGATGGAAATCCCCGAGGAGTTGGACACGAATTTCACGCTCCTCGAAGGCGTCGAGCGCAACGCCATCGTCCAGATGCTCAAGGAAAGCAACGGCAACAAACTGGAGGCCGCCAAACGGCTCGGCATCGGACGCCAGACGCTTTACAACAAGATTAAAGCCTACGGCATTGACGTGTAGCGCTCACAACTGTCCAATCAGTTTTCCTAACAACAGCGTCAGGAAAAAATTCGTGATTAAAATCGAGATGGACGAATACACTACGGCCTCCGTGGTGGCGCGGCCCACACCCTCAGCGCCCAACCCGCAGGTCATGCCCTTATAACACCCGATCAGCGCGATCATGCCGCCATAAACGAACGCCTTCGTCAAACCGATCACCACGTCAATGTCATGCGTAAAATGCAGCATGTTATACCACGAATAGACCGGGTCTATCCCAAGCAGATAGACGCCGACCAGATAACTGCTGCCAATGCCGATGGAGATGGATTCGATTGTCAGCACGGGCAGGGCGACGTGACCTGCGACGATTCGCGGCACCACCAGATAATCCACCGGATGCGTTGCCAGCGTCCGTAGCGCGTCAATCTGCTCGGTCACGCGCATGGTGCCGATTTCGGCGGCGAGGGCCGCCCCGACGCGCCCGGCCACCATCAATGCCGTAAGCACCGGTCCCAGTTCGTCGCACATGGACACGCTCACCACCGCCAGCGTGGCCGTGTCCATCTTGACTTTATGGAACTGGAAATAGGTTTGGGCGCCGAGCACCATGCCGGTGAACGCGCCGGTCACCAGCACGACAACCTGTGATTTGACGCCGATGAAATAAACCTGATACAACATGTCTCGCCAGGCGATCCTAAGCTTGAAGAGCGAGGCAAGGACATCGCGCGCGAGCAGGGTGATTTGCCCCAGACCGGAGAGATTGGCGGCGACGCGTTTGTTGGCCAGAATATTCATGGTCGCCCGCAAATTACCCATTGCAGGAGATTGGCGCAATTGCTGAATCGGTCGGAGCGCGGCTCTGTGAGCCGCAGCACCGTCCGCGTTTTCAATATGCCGCCGGTTGTCTCCAGTCGCTCCGGAGACAGGGAGAAGTCAACGCGGGCGCTTGCTTGTTGCAAAAAATGAAAAAATACTGGCACGTCATCGGTATCGGGATTCAAAACAACCTGACCTACCGCTTCAATTATTTGACGCGGACGCTGTTCAGTTTCATTCCGCTCTTCGCCATGCTGTCGCTTTGGCAAAAAATTTATTCCGGCGGTAACGCCGAGCACGGCGGATGGACCAGGGCCGAAATGATTTTCTATTACCTGTTGGTCGCGGTCATGGACGTATTCACCGCCGTGAACGAAGACGACTGGCAAATCGCTGCCGACATCCGTGAAGGGGCTATCAGCCAATTCCTGCTCAAGCCGATTGATTACCTCTGGTATCGGCTCTGCCTGTTTTTTTCCGGCCGGCTGACGTTTGTCATGATGGCCGCTGTGCCGCTGGCGGCTTTTATCCTCTGTTTCCGGGGCTATGTCGTGCTGCCGTCAAATGCCCTCGCCTTGGTGCTCTTTCCGTTTTCCGTTCTGCTCACCGCGCTGCTTCAATTTTTCATCTCCTATGCCATGGCAATGCTGGCATTTTGGTTGCTGGAAATTTCCACGTTCATTTTCATCCTCTTTGCCTTTGAATACATCGCCAGCGGGCATTTATTTCCTTTGAATCTGTTCCCGCCGCCGATTTATCACGTGCTGATGTTCACACCGTTCCCTTATCAGTTGTACTTTCCTGTAAGCATTTACATGGGCAAATCCTCCGGAGCGGATTTATGGAGCGGGCTGGCGATGCAGATGCTTTGGGTGGTCCTGACTTATTCCTTCGCCCGCTTTATGTGGCGGCGGGGCGTGCGCAAATATTCCGCCTTCGGCGGATGACGTGCACATATTGAACCGCTGACCTGCCGCATCCCGCCCAGCGTTCGAGCGACTGACGGCGTCCGCTTGCTGTTCCTTCTCCCCCGCCGGGGAGAAGGTCAGGATGAGGGCGGGCTTTAAAAACATCCTTCATTTCAAATCCAATCCCCTGCCACGCGCCATCTCGACTTATGCTCTCCTCCATCCTCTATCTTCGCCTCTTGCTTACTGCCCCATCGTCATGTTCTCTCCGATGGCGCGTTCCAGCCGGGCGCGGGCCACGTCATAATCGTGTAACGCCTGAAGGTCGGTCGTGCGGGCCTGGGTGAGGGCCGTTTCGGCGTTCAATACATCCAGTTGTGTGCCGGTGCCGGCTTGCAAACGCGCCCGCGCCTCGCGCAAGGCTTCCTCGGCCTCCTCCTGGACGGTTTTCTGCGACGCCAGGACCTCTTTGGCCTCAAGAAAATCCGAGTAGGCCGTGCGCACCTGCAATTCAATCTGGCGCGCTTCATCCGCGAGAGTATTTTGGGATTTCTCGTAAAGGGCATTCGCCTGGAGGACTCTGCCGCGCGTCAGCAGGCCGTCGAAGATGTCCCACTGGGCCTGGGCGCCGGCGTTCCAGCCGTGCAAGGAGTAGCCTAAATCGGTGGGGTCAATGAATTGGGAGTTGTACGCCGTGTAACCGGCAAACACCGAAAGGGTGGGCCTGTAACCGGCGCG
>JASHVW010000211.1 GCA_030044395.1 Verrucomicrobiia bacterium | reverse complement strand
CATCCCAAGAGTTGGTGTTACGAGAAATATGCCAATAAGTCTTCCGGCAGGTCTTTCGGCCCTAACTCTATCCATTTGCAATTCCCATGCCTTCGAAACCAGGTCAATTGCCGTTTGGCATACTGCCGCGTCCGCATCTTTACCAACTCGATGGTTTGGCTCAGATCACGTTCGCCACGCAAATGCTCGACCACTTGCCGATATCCGATCGCCTGCATCGCCGTTTTGTTTTTCTCCAGCCCCCGCTTTAGCAAATCCCGCGTCTCCTCCACCAGCCCCCTCCGGAACATTTCGTCCACCCGCGCCGCGATCCGCTTATGGAGTTCCGCCGGCGGACGTGTAAAACACCAAATGACTTCCGCCTCCGCCTTCCGCCCCTCGAACCTCCAGTCCGCCCGCTGGTCGGAGAATTTTTTCCCCGTCAACCGAATCACCTCCACCGCCCTGATGACCCGCCGCGGATTTTGTTTGTCAATTTTATCGTAAGCCTCCGGATCGCATTCGCGCAGTTCATGCAACAGTCTTTCTAACGGCAACCGCTCCAATTCCGCGCGCAATTCCGGGGTCGCCGCCGGCGCTTCCCCCAGTCCGCTCAAATAAGCGTTGAAATAAAGCCCCGTGCCGCCGCAAAAAATCGGCGTTCGCCCGCGTAATTGAATCTCTGCCGCCGCCTTTTCCGCGAGCACAACATATTTCGCCGCGTCGAACGGCTCCGTCAAATCCGCCGCGTCAATCAGATGGTGCGGAACCCTCTTTCGCTCCGCCGCTCCTGGCTTGGCCGTGCCAATGTCCAGCCCACGATACACCTGCATTGAGTCAACAGAAATAATTTCGCCGCCGATTTTTTCCGCGAGCGCCAGGGCAATTTGCGATTTGCCGACCGCAGTTGGCCCGGCGACGAAGAAAGCGCGATTGGGCGGGGATTTCCCGGGCAAATCGGCGCATTGAACTGCGGAGTCTGCCGCATGCTGCCTGGCTTTCATAAAGACACGGCCATTTCAATTCCCACTCGTCAATTCCCTTTTGGATAATTCGGGCTTGGGCAATTCGCGCCGGGACAGAAAAGCCGCCAGCGCCAGGCCGGCAATGAAGATCGGCACCCCGATCCATTGCGCCGGCGTCAGGCCCAAATGATAGTGCAAATCCGAATAGTCACCGCGGAAACATTCGACAATTCCCCGCGCCACCGCATAGCACATCAAATACGTCGCAAAAACCTGGCCGTCGAATTTCTTCCGCCTGAACAGCCATGCCAGAAACAGGTAAAGCGCCAGGTTCAACAGCCCATCGTATATTTCCGTCGGATGCAACGGAACATTGAGGGGTGTGCCCGAAAGTTCATGTGCCAGGGGATTGGTAAAGGTGATGGCCCAGGGCACATCGGTCGGCCGCCCATAGCAGCACCCATTCAGCAGGCAACCGGCCCGTCCAAAAACGCTCCCCAGCGCGATACTCGGCGCCAGGACGTCGGCCGTCTTCCACAAAGGCATCTTTTTCCAGCGGATATAGACCATCCCAAAAATCGCTGCACCGATGAACCCACCATAATAGACCAGGCCGCCGTGCCAGACCGCGAAAATTTCCCCGATGGGTTGCCCGGCGAATTCTTCGCGCCAATACGTCGTCACGTACACAAACCGCGCCCCAACAATTGCGCCAATCATCAGCCAGAGCGTGATGTCAGCAATCCGGTCAGGCGAAATGTCTTCCCGGCGCGCTCGCAGTGTGGCCGTCCACAGCCCGGCAAGAAATGCCAGCGCAATCATGATGCCATACCAGTGGACGGTAAAAGGTCCCAAATGAAACGCTATCGGATACACGGAGATAGAATAATGTGGCGCGATGAAATTTGAAATTTCATTCTACTTCGCCTCAATTGGTCGTCGGCGAAGTTTGCGGCGAAAGTTTCGGAGCCGGAGGGGTAATCAGAAGGCCCGGCGGCAACGGCGGCCATTTGGGAACTTCCGCCACCAAATCACGCCAGGCCTGGCGCTCCTTGGGAGAAAGCTGCGACCAGCGCTCTGCATTCTTTAAAAATTCCGCTCGGTCCCGTGCACTCATCTCGGTAAATTCAGTGAAGGCCCGGATGCATTCAATGCGCTGGTCCGCTGACAATGTGGAAAACGATTGCAACGTCTTATCCATTTGCGCTCGTTCGGCGTCCGAAAGCGTATTGAGCGTTTGCTGTTTTTCGTCCGATGTCAAGGTGAAGAATTCGTTGAACTGTGCGGTAATCATCCGCCGGTCGTTTTCTGACAAACCCCTCCACCGCGCCCATTCGCCCTCGCTCGGCGCATTTTTGTCCTCCTCCGGTAATACATTGGTTGCGTTCACGTCCGCGAAATAACTCAAGGCCCGTTCATTGTCCAAAAATTCCTGTTGTAACGGCGGCGGCAAAATTTCCCATTGCAAAAGCCGCGACCTCACCAGGTCGCGCAAATCATCCGGCACCTGGGCGAGTTGCGCGTCGCGGATCGCCGGCGGATCGCGAAACAACGGCAGCAAAAACCAGTGCAATTCCGTCGCGCGCAGCCTCAATTCCCGTTCATTGGGATCCAAGGCCAGATACTCCTGCACTTTGTCGAGAATCCGTTTGCGAATGTCCGCGGGACGCTTCGCCAGATACTGGTCGCGTTCTTCCGGGGACATCGCCAGCAGCCGCCGGAACAAATCCACCGGCGAATATCCCGGCGGCAGCGGAGGATTAAGCGGCGGGCTGCTTTCGCGGGCAACAGAAAAATTGTTTGTTTCGCCTCCGGCTGCTGGACGGCCAACGGCCAATTGACCTGCCGCACAGAAAACAAGAAGCCAGCGCGCCTGGGACCAACGGTTCATTTCAGCAGCGCCAGAAGTTCGTCATCCGGCTGTGCCGGCTGGCCCATCCGCCGGATGGCGTCAAAATTGGTCAAAACTTCCACGCTGGGCATCGGCGTGTCGGCGACCAGCGCGATGTTCCTCGCCAGCTCGCTCCGCTGCGCATCGGCCCGGTAATGTTGCAATGCAAGGCCGGCGATGGACACGGCAATGACCGCTGCCGCGGCGCGCTGCAGAAACAGCCGCCAACTTCCGAAAAAAAACCGTCGCTCCCGCCCGGCAGCCGATTCCTCCAAGTCAATCGCCTGCATTACCCGCGCGGTGAAATTGGACGCCACCGGGGCATCCGGCAACCGCGAAAGCCATTCGCGCAATTCATCCTGAATCGGTTCTCTATCCATTTAAAATTTAAAAACCGCCCCGTGTGCAAAGTTGCGCTCGCCGTCGCCAAAATTTCGGTTATCTTGCCGCCACCAGATGACCAATCGTCAGCGTTTTCTCAATGCATGCCGGTGCCAAAGCGTGGACCGCCCCCCGTTCTGGCTCATGCGCCAGGCCGGACGCGCCCTGCCCGAATACCGCAAACTCAAGGCGGATCACGACTTCCTCGAACTTGTCCGCACCCCCGAATTGGCCGCCGAAGTCACCCTCCAACCCGTGCGCCGCTTCGACTTCGACGCCGCCATCCTCTTCAGCGACATCCTCGTCGTCGCCGAGGGCCTGGGACAGGGATATAAATTCCGCGACGGCGGTGGTATTCAGATGAGCTTCGAGCTGCGGTATCCGGAAGACATCCAGGCGCTCGACCTGGCCGGCCTGCCGGAGAAATTGGATTACATCCCTCATACGTTGCAACGCGTAAAAAAATCGCTCGGCGACCAGACCGCGTTGATCGGATTTGCGGGTTCACCGTGGACCATCGCCAACTTCATGCTCGAAGGCGGCAGTTCCGCTGATTTTAAACATGCCAGGAAACTGTTCTATAACCGGCCGGACGTATTTTCGATGCTGGTGAATAAGTTAACTGTCGCCGTTACCCGCCTCTTGCAGATGCAAATCCTCGCCGGAGCGGACGCCGTGCAAATTTTTGACAGTCTGGGCGGCCTGCTGCCCCAAAGCGATTTTCCGGTGGCGTCGGGAAACTGGATGAAGCAGATTATTGCGGAATTGAAAGGCACGGTTCCCGTGATAGTTTTTTCCAAGGACGTTCACGGCAACTGGGACACACTCGTCGAAACCGGCGCGAATGTTTTGGGGATTGATTCCGGCATGCGGTTGGCCGACGTTCGCAAACTGTTGCCGCCGACAATGGGCGTCCAGGGCAACCTGGATCCCTTTTTGCTTTTGACCACGCCGGAGAAGGTCGCCGCGGAAACCAACCGGATCTTGACCGATATGCGAGGCGCCCGCGGCCATATTTTTAATCTCGGCCACGGTGTTCCGCCGGATGCCAAACTGGAAAGTCTGTCGGCGCTGGCCGAAACTGTGAAAAATTTCAAATGAGCGCGCTGAACGTCAACCTTGAGTTGGTGAAAAAATACAACGTCCCGGGTCCGCGGTACACCAGCTATCCGCCCGCCACGAAGTTTTCCGACGCCGTTACCTGGCCACAATTGTCCGAAAAAATAGCTGAAAATAACAAGTCCCGGCGCGACTTGTCACTCTACTTCCATATTCCCTTTTGCGAGACCCTTTGCTGGTTTTGCGGCTGTACTACCGTCATCACCCTCAATCATTCGCAGGGAAATACCTACCTGGACTACCTCGAACGCGAGATGGCGCAAATGGCCGGGCGGCTCAACCCCCAACGCCGCGTCACCCAATTGCATTGGGGTGGCGGCTCGCCGACATTTTTGCGCCCGGATGAAATCCGCCGCCTGGGCGAAATCATCCGCAAATATTTCAAATTTTCGGACGATATCGAGGCGGGGGTGGAAATTGATCCGCGCCGGCTTTCGCGGGAGCATATCGAGGCCCTGCGCGAAATTGGTTTCAACCGCGCCTCCCTTGGCGTGCAGGATTTTGAACCCAAAGTCCAGGAAGCCATCCACCGCATTCAGCCGCGTGATATGACCCAGCGGGTCCTGGACTGGTCTCGCGAACTCGGCTTCGCTTCGGTCAATTTTGACCTGATTTACGGGTTGCCCCACCAAACCGCCGAGTCGTTCAACCGCACCCTTGACTCCGTCCTGGAAATGCAGCCCGACCGCCTGGCGGTTTTCAGTTATGCCCACGTGCCCTGGGTGAAGCCCGCGCAAAAAATCCTCGAGCAAAAAATCC
>JASHVW010000210.1 GCA_030044395.1 Verrucomicrobiia bacterium | reverse complement strand
ATGGTCGGCGGGTGCGTTCCGGGCCCTGAAAGAAAACGGACCAACGTTCGTATTCCTGCCATTGTGAGTCGTTAATAAAAAAGTGCTTTTTCCGCCACTGTCGTGAGCGCGTATTTCTTATGCGCCCGCGCAGGGATTCGCCTGGCAAATGTCTGGTTTGGCTTTGCCGCCGATTCTTTGCGGGTGGAAAACCAGCGGTCAATTGTCCATGGACTCCAGTGATTTGTCTATTCCACTAAATGAGATTTTATGAAACTCTTGTAACATGACCATCTCGTTCAAAAGCGCCCGGCAGAATTCGCCGGTTAATTTGTTCTTCGAAATAACCACTACGAAAAGCCACCCAAATATGAAAACCCCAAGTCTGAGCAGTTGTTTCTTCGGTACGTTGTTGGCGATCGCTTGTTTCGCGTTGTCCATGACGTCGGCCCATGCGAGCTCTTATCAGAGCATTGTATTGGGCGATAATCCCCTGGCGTTTTATGCCCTCAATCCAGCCGTTGATGGCACAGGCACTGCGCCCGACTTGACCGGCAATGGAAACGACGGGGTGATTGCAGGCACCCTCTCTGCCGGCGCCGGGCCTTCGTCTTACATCACCAATGCGGCATATTTCGATGGCGGCGAGGCCATTGACCTGAGCCAGGGCAGCAACCCCGCCCTGTTGAACTTTACCGGCCCCATCACCATTGAAGCCTGGGTCCAACCTTCCAGCACAACGGAATTTGCCGACGCGGTCGCCAAAGGATACGACGCTTCGACCTATCAGGAAATTGTTCTGCGCGTCAATGGACCTTACGGTCAAAATTATTACGCCAGCTCCGGCAGCATCGGAATTAATGGTGGTGCTCAGGCCACAAATTGGACCTACATGGTTATGTCAAGTGATGGAACCAATAACACGCTGTATGAAAATGGTATTGTCGTTGCCCAAAGCCCCGACACAAATGGCTCTGTCGAGTTTAACGATGATTGGGTGATCGGCGATGGAAGCAGTGCCGGGGCTACTCGTACCTGGAACGGCGGCATCAGTGAAGTTGCCATTTACAATCACGGTCTGACGCCCGCCCAGGTTTTGAATCATTATTATTATGGATTGTTGAATTCCTCGGCCGGCGCCTCGGTGCCGATCATCAATGTCCAGCCACAAAGTCAGCAGAGTTTTGTTGGCGGCTCCGTTACGTTTAGTGTCGTCACCGTTAGCGCCTTGCCTGCCACAAATCAATGGTACGAAGGCGCCACACCTTTGGCCGGCCAGACCGGCGCCTCGCTGACCCTGAATAACCTGCAGCTTACCAATGCGGGCAGCTATAGTGTGGTGATTGGCAATGCAAACGGGACCACCAACAGCGTCTCTGTCACCCTTTCCGTTGCTGTTCCGAATCACCTCCAATGGACTCCCAATGGCAACAACGGGCAATGGGACGTTGACACTTCGGCAAATTGGCTGAATTTGTCCAATGATACGCAAACGGTATTTAACCAGGGTGACAACGTGTTGTTCGACGACACGCCAGGCGTGCCCACGTCCGTTACCGTAAATGGCACCGTTTCGCCCAGCTTCATCACGGTCAACACGTCCACCAACAGCTTTGACATTTCTTCGGGCACGATCAGCGGCTCTGGAAGCCTTCTCAAAGAGGGAACCAGCCCCTTGATCATCACCAGCGCCGGCAGTTTCACCGGCACAGCCACCATCGGCGGCGGCTCGCTCTATGCCAGCAATTCCTTGATGTCAATTTCCGCCATCACGGTGAGCAATGGGGCGACGCTGGACTTTGGCGGCGGCTCGCTCAGCAGCATCAAGCCAGTGAGCGTTGGCGGCACAGGACTTAATGGGGAAGGTGCGCTGTACAACAGTTACGCCGATTATCCTAGTGAACTGCTCAATATTACCCTGACCGCTGACACCCTGTTTAGTGGCTCCGCCCGCTGGGATTTGACCAGCGGCTCCGAAATCAACGGCCCGTACAACCTGACCCTCGACTGGTCCGGCGCCGGCGGCTACGGCCAATGGAACGCGGTGAGCATTGCGGCCGACGTGCCGCAAATCAGTGTGACCAACGCAAGCTCCCTCGGAATGACCGCCATGGACACCAGTTGCCAGAATCCCGCTACCCTCTTTAACATCAGCGCCAACGGTCAACTGGTTTTATATTCCGGCGGGTTTAACGGCAGTGTCAATCTTTACAACGGGGCAAAGTTAATTGTCTATAGTGCGAATGTAAATTTGGCAGGCAGCGCCATTCACGTGTATGACGGCGCCACAATGTATCTTTACGCCCAGGGAATTGCCATGACGGGTAATAACCTCATTTTTGAAAACGGCGCTTCGTTGCAAACTTACTATAACGGCGGGAACAATCCGATTGACAACCAGGTGACTTTGAATGGCGTCGCGCATCTGGTTCTGGGTGACCATAGCGAAACTTTCTCCGGCGTCATAAGTGGCGCGGGTGGGTTTGTCCTCGACTATTATAACAATGATATGGTGCTTTCGGCTTCCAACACCTATACCGGCCCGACCATCATCGGTAGCAGCGGCAACACACCGCAGGTGGCCCTCAGCGGCAACGGCTCGATTAGCCAAAGCTCCCTGATTTTCTTTGGTGGCAGTAACCCGACAGTGGGACACATTGATGCGAGCGGCCGTCCGGATCAGACGCTGACTCTGGCCAATGGCCAAACCCTGGAAGGTGTGGGCGGCATTACCGGCAACTTTGTCTTGGATTCAGGCGCGTTTCTCTCTCCTGGGGGCACTAACACGACGATTGGGATTACGACCGGGGCCAATCCGACGGGCGAAATCGCGGCATCGGGGAATGTAACTTTGGACGGCACGACCGTGATTAAGCTGGATGGGACCACCAACGACGTCGTCCAGGCCGGAGGGTCTCTGACGTACGGGGGCGCATTGAACCTGGCCAATATCAGCGGGACGCCTCTTGCGGTGGGGAATAGTTTCCAGATATTCAATGCGGCAACCTACTCGGGCTCCTTTGGCGGAATAACGCCCCCCACGCCGGGCCCGGGTTTAAGTTGGAATACGAGCCAGTTGAGCAGCGGGGTGATTAGCGTCTCCGCCAGCTCCGGGCCCGTGATTTCCAGCACCAGCCTATCGGGGGCCAATTTGGTCTTTAGCGGAAGCGGCGGTACTGCCGGCGGGACATACTATGTACTGAGCGCCACCAACCTGCTCACCGGCGCCTGGAACCCCATTTCCACCAATACCTTCGACGCCAGTGGCAATTTCTCGGTCACCAATCCGATCGTGTCGGGCGTTCCACAGGCGTTTTACATGATTCAATATTGATTAGAAAACTGACTATGCCAAAACGCAATGAAACCCGCCGGCCTTGATAGGGCCGGCGGAGCGTTTGAGAACACAGGAACCATGAGTACAAGGAGTACAGGTCGAACCAACTCGCGGCAAAAGGGCGCGGCGTTCACGTTGATTGAATTACTGGTCGTGATAGCCGTTATTGCAATCCTTGCCAGCATAATCCTCCCGGCGCTGGCTGCTGCCAGATTAAGGGCGGATGAAATTAACTGTGTCAATAATGTCCGGGAAATAACCATGGCCGCCAAAATGTATTATGATGACGACAAAATCTTCGTTGGCCCATTGAATCTTAATCCCACCTATAGCGATGGCGACTGGATGCAAACCTTGATTGCCTTTTATGGGCGCGTGACGAATGTTCTCTTTTGCCCGAGTGCGAAAATGGTTGCATCCGGATTTGGAAATAATAACGGATATGCCGATCGGGCTTGGACTTGGGACGTTCCCTCAGGTCCCACGAATCTCTTCGCCGGCAGCTATGGTTATAATAAATGGCTTGAAAGCAGCATTTATGGGCAATATGCCCAAAACTTTGTTACGGAAACACAAATTAAGGATCCAACCGATACCCCGGTGTTTTCCGATTCTGCCTGGATCAATTACTGGCCCGGTTTCAATGGCCAGCCGGATACTCCGGCAACCAGCCTCTATGACCCTCTCGACAATCCGGGAAATGATCCGACGGGTATGACTCGCCTTTGTATCGCCCGACACGGCGGAAGATCCGCCAGCGCGGCGCCCAGATCGCTCCCGTTCGGAACAAAGGTTCTGCCCGGGGCTATCGTCGTCGGCTTTTGGGATGGTCGCGCTCAACCGGTAAAGCTCCAAAATCTTTGGAATCTGTATTGGAGCGCCACGTGGGTCCCCGGCGCGCCTCCGTCAGCTTTATGAAGCGCAAATCGCGCGGAGAGTGATTGGCCAAACACATAACTCGCGTTGAGTCCGGGGAAATTGCAGGCGTTACCCTCCATCGCCTCAGGGAAGAGTAAAAAGTAAATCATTTCGCGGCATAGTCAACGCCCGATCTTCCGGCCTTGATGGTGAGACTTTCACCACGGAACGAAACGTGCAGCAACTTCCCGGTAAACGGTCTGGGCGTCTGCGGGTCGGATAATATCCTGCTTCCATCCACCGACGGCGCGAACCCGAAAAAAGTGTTGATGACAACATCAGCAAAGGCGGTGCCGCTGATGCATTCCTTCATGCAGCCTTCGCGCTCGGCAATGCGCACCGGCGCGTCGTACTGGTCGCGCCGCGGCCCGTAAAATTCGTGCGCCTGCGCGAACGGTCCTTCTTGGGTCACCTCTGCCGTTCGGCAATAGAAATCAAACGCGTCGTTCGGAAACCCCAGTCGCCACATCGTGCCGGCCGTCAGAGCCGGCCAGCCGTCATACGCGCCCATCGGCCCGTGGTCCGGCCGGTCGGAAATGGCGGCAGCGGCGTCCTTGAGGCTCATCGCGCGCATCCAATCGCGCATGAACAGCTCCCGTTTGACGAAATCTGTCATCTCACGACGCATGTCCGGCGTGAGATCGTTGGCGAGCGCATCACCCACATAGATGTAATCCACACAATGCCGCAGTTCGACGCGCTGGCCGTCGTCGTGCAGACCATACCAGACGCCATCACCGGCCT
>JASHVW010000209.1 GCA_030044395.1 Verrucomicrobiia bacterium | reverse complement strand
ACGCCTTCATTCTTGACGGAAAGGAATTTACGGTGACAAAGATAGACGATTTAACGATCCAATTCGTGACGCCGAAGGTCTATGCGCCATTCTTGGTAACTGCGGCGCAAGGCGTGCCCATCATGCCGGAACACATTCTGGCCAAGTCGGTGGCCGACGGAACGTTTACCTCTGCGTACAGTGTCAATTCCGATCCGTCACAAATTATCGGGAGCGGGCCATTTCGTTTAAAGGAATACAAGCCGGCGCAATACACGTTGCTCGAACGCAACCCATATTTTCTGGAAGTGGACACCAATGGCACGCGGCTGCCCTATACGGACGACGTTATTTTCGAGGTGGTGCCGGATATGAACGCGATTTCGCTGCGTTTTTTGAGCGGGGAGAGCGAAATGGATGATATTATTTATCCGTATGAATACGACCAGTTCAAGACATCATCCCTCAGCGGGAAATTCAAGTTGCTGGAGCCGGGGGTGGGTTTGGAACAAACTTTTGTCACCTTCAATGAGAACACAAACATGAATCCGCAAACGGGCAAGCCGTTGGTGGATCCCGTAAAACTGGCATGGTTTCGCAATACGAAATTCCGGCAGGCCTGTTCTTACGCGATCAATCGCAAAGCAATCATTGATTCCATTTTCTCCGGTCGCGGGATTCCGGCCTATGGTTTCGAGACCCCGGGCAACAAGAACTGGTATAATCCAAACATTAAACAATATCCGTATGACCCGGCGAAAGCCGTTGAATTGCTGAAAGAGATTGGAATTGAAAAACGCAACGGCGACAGTTTTTTGACGGATGCGAGTGGCCACAAGATTGAATTTGTATTCAATACCAACACAGGAAACGGCGCCCGGGAAAAAATGGCCATGTTGATTGCCGCCGATTGGGAGCATCTGGGCATGAAGGTTATTTACCAGCCCATTGAATTCAACACCCTCATCAGCAGAATTGACGATACCCGTGATTTTGATAGTTTTTTGATGGGGTTTTCGCCGCAGATTACCGACCCATCAGGCAACATGAACGTCATCGAATCCAGCGGTTACACCCATGAATGGTTTCCACGCCAGAAAACGCCGTCCACGCCGTGGGAAGCGCGAATGGATCAATTGATGAATGCGCAGATGCAGACGTTGGACTACAGCGAGCGAAAGAAGGATTACGACGAAATCCAGGCTATCCTCGCCGAACAGGTGCCGATGATTCCCACCGTGACTCCCATGTATTATGCCGCAATCCGATCGGACATCGCCAATGTGCGTCCTTCGGCATTGAGCTATTATCGCGCCTCGTGGAACGCTGAGGAGCTTTATTTTACCAACGGGGCTGCCGGCAATGAGTGACCGCTGAATTTGCTGGTCTTTGGCCGGCACAACGATTTAACCTTTTGGGGAGCCAGAAAACCAACATGCCTTTAATTGATGGAAAAACCGGAATTGTCTTTGGCGTAGCCAACAAACGCTCCATCGCCTGGGCGATTGCACAGGCATGGGCGCGCGAAGGCGCCAAACTCGCCTTCACCTACCAAGGCGAACGCCTCAAGGAAAATGTCGCCGAATTGGCGGGAACTTTCGGTACAGACACTTTGATTTTGCCCTGCGATGTCACGCGCGATGAGGAAATCGCCGCCGTGTTCAAAACGGTGGAAGAAAGGTTTGGCAAACTGAATTTGCTCCTGCATTCCATCGCTTTTGCGCCCAAAGATGCGCTGGAAGGGGAATTTGTGAATACCAGCCGCGAGGCTTTCCGGGTGGCGCACGATGTCAGCGCGTATTCCTTGGTGGCGCTCGCCCGCGCCGCCGCTCCGTTAATGACCGACGGCGGCAGCATTGTGGCGATGAGCTACTACGGCGCGGAAAAGGTGGTGCCGCATTACAACGTCATGGGGGTGGCCAAGGCGGCTCTTGAAGCGAGCACCCGCTATCTAGCCTACGATCTCGGTCCAAAGAAAATCCGCGTTAATTGTATCAGCGCCGGTCCAGTCAACACGCTGGCGGCACGCGGCATCGCCGGGTTTACGGAAATGCTCAAGCATTATGAGGCCCACGCGCCGCTAAAGCGGAACATCTTGCCGGAAGAACTCGGAGCGACCGGCCTTTTTCTGGCGAGCGACGGTGCGGCGGCCATCACCGGCCAGGTCGTTTACGTGGATTCGGGCTATCAGATCATGGGGATGTGAAAGCATGGGAAGGACGTGAGCCGGATTTTGTCTTTAGAGGTTTCACGCCGGCCGCTGCATTTCAAATCGGTCCCGCGTGCGGCAATACCAATTCGGAGACGACATGCGGCCAATCAGGAAAAGCTTGTCAGTGTGGATTTTCTTTTTCGTTGCGTCGAATAATTCCTCGCGCAGATGCAGCCGTTTGATCAGGCCGATGACGATGCGATTGCCGCCGATTTGCAGGGTGCCCCATTCAGCGCATTCCAGGTTCGCCGGTGATTCGGCGATGCGCGGCGGTTTGACGATGGATGACGGGATGGCTGTCAATTTGGCGCGCACCAATTCATTTTCACCGTAAGGCAATGAGGCGGAACATTGGTTCATTGCCTCGGCGAGGCTTTCATCCACGAGATTGACAACAAATTGATGCGTGGCGCGGATGTTCAGCGCGGTGTCTTTGGGCACGCCGTTCTCGCGGTCAGCGGGCGCGAACGCGCAAATCGGCGGATTCGCGCCGAGGCAGTTGAAGAAGCTGAACGGGGCGGCGTTGATTTTTCCATCCGGACTGACGGTGGTGACGAGGGCAATGGGGCGCGGCACGACGAGGCTGACGAGCAACTGATAAGCACGGTCGGCAAAGTCTCTTTCCAAGTCCAGTTCCACCATGCGGCAAGGTTAGGATATTTCAATCATTCGCGCAACATACGCCCCGTCAACAGCGTCGCTGAAGGGAAGCAATTCTCTTTTGAAGTCCAATTTGAAGTTTTTATGTTCGCGCAGGAATTCTTCAACCACTCCGGAATTTTCCTCTGGTTCAAGACTGCAAGTGCTGTACACAAGCGCGCCGCCGGGTTTTAATTTTGGCGCGGCGGATTCGAGCAATTCCAATTGTGCGCGCCGCAGACGCGCGAGTTCCGCGGGCGAAATGCGCCAGCGCAAATCCACGCGGCGGCGAAGGACGCCGGTGTTGGAGCAGGGAGCATCAATCAAGATTCCATCGTACTTTGGAGAGCGGGTATGGAGTTTTGAGTTTTGAACGATTTCGACACCCGAGACGCCGAGACGCCGGCAATTCTCCGCGACCATTTGCAATCGTTCTTCGGAAATATCGCCGGCGATGATTTTGCATTCGTTGCGGGCGAGTTGGGCGATGAACGTTGTCTTTCCGCCGGGGGCGGCGCATAAATCCAGGATGACCTCGCCTGGCTTCGGCGCCAGGGCGAGCGGCGCGAGCAGGGTGCCCGGGTCCTGAACATAAAACCATCCGTCCCTGAGACTTCCCAACGAGGGCAGGGGAGGGTGTGATTTCAATTCAAAGACGAGATTCTCCTCGAGCCAATCACCGTGGAAAAAATCATATTCCACGCCTTCCTCGCGCCATTTTTCCAGGAGCTTTCCGGCGTCAGTTTTCAAGGTGTTGGCCCGCGCGTAAAGTTTCGGCGGCTGGTTGTTCCAATCGAGCAATTGAGGGGTTTTCTCGTTGCCAAATTGCTTTTGCCATTTTTCGACCAGCCAATGGGGATGCGAAAAGCCAATCGAAGGCTCCGACGTTTTCAAATCCGCCAGGATTTTTTTGGTTTCATCGAACTCGCGCAAGTAGGTACGCAAAATGGCGTTCACAAAGCCGGATTGCGGGCCGAAGCCAAGGCGTTTGGCGGTTTCCACCGTTTCGTGAACGGCGGCGTGGGCT
>JASHVW010000016.1 GCA_030044395.1 Verrucomicrobiia bacterium | reverse complement strand
CCAAAGTCTCCATCCAACTCAGCACGGAGGATTTTTACAGGGAATTTCCCGCGCGCTCCCGGCCGGCAGACATACACGGAATTCTGATGCAGGTGGCCAGCCGCCAGGACACGTTGCGCGGAAAAATTCTTGCCTTTCAGGATTCGCAGCGCCGTCCCAGTAAACGTCAGAAAGATTTGCTCGATATCATGCGTCTCTCGAGGCGCATCCGAAACTTGGAAAATTGCTTCCTGCGGACGTGGCGAAGAAAATTGAACAGACCGTCTAAGCACGTGACGACCCATTAAATTATGAGTAGTCCAACATTTCCGCGGCATGGAACTTTTTCAATGCAATCTCGTCGTTAATTTTGTTTCATCATGTTAACCCACGAATTTTTCTAAATGTCCTGGTTCACCGACCGCCATTTTTTTCTGCTCGCCGTGGTTTTTTACGGTTTGAGTTCGTCTTATTCGGTTTTCCTCTGGCGAAAGGAATTTCGCACCGACGACCATGTGAATTATTTTCTTTTGCTGGCGGCCTTCGCGCTGCACACGACCGCCATGATTAAACGCGGCTTTTCCATCGCCGCCTGCCCCGTCAACAACCTCTACGAAGCCACGACGTTTATCGCCTGGACGATTGCGGCGGCGTATCTGATTCTGGGGATTTTTCACCGCCTGCGATTTCTCGGCGCGTTTGCGGCGCCGGTGCTTTTTGCCGTGGGCATCTTCGCGCTGATGCCCTCCCTGGACGTGCGCGGACCCAAGCCGGACTTCTCAAATGGCCTGGCGAGCCTGCACGCGGCCCTGGTGCTTCTGGCCATCGGCTCCTTCGGCTTCAGCGCGGTGGCAGCGACGATGTTTTTGACCCAGGAACATGATTTGAAGTTCCACAAGCTGCGCGCGATTTTCTCGCTGCTGCCGCCGATCCAGCGGTTGGAACGCGTCATGAACGGCCTGCTGGTATGCGGCTTTGTCCTGCTCACGGCGGGACTGGCGATCAGCCCCTGGCTGCTCAAACAGAAATACGGCGTGTATTTCAAATATGATCCGCTTCTGGCTTATTCCATCGTGATCTGGCTCTTCTACCTGGCGCTGCTGTTTGCGCGCTGGAAATTCGGGCCGGGCGGACGCCGCCTGGCCTGGAGCGCGGTCGGCAGCTTCGCGTTCATCCTGCTGACATTTTGGGGATTCATGCTGTTGTCACCCGCACATCATCCATGAACGTGCTTGTCATCGGCCTCAGCCACCGCACATCGCCCGTGGAATTGCGCGAGCGGTTTGCCTTTGCCGACGCGGACATCCCGGGCGCGCTGGAAAAACTGCGGGCGACGGGGGTGGCCGACGAAGCGGTGATTCTTTCCACGTGCAATCGCGTGGAAATTTACGCGGCAACTTCGCAACCGCCGGCAGCGGCCTTTGCGGAATTAAAGGAATTTCTGAGGCAATCGGCCAAAGCATCGCCGGGACCGAATGCGGAAGGAACAAAGGCTGCACCCGAGCTTTCGCCCGACCAGATTTACGCGCTGGCCGAACCGCAAAGCCTCCAGCATCTGTTTAAAGTGGCGGCGGGGCTGGATTCGATGGTGCCCGGTGAGACGGAAATTCTGGGCCAAATCAAGGACGCCTATGAATTGGCGCGCGCCCACAACCATACTGGCGCGAAATTGAACAAGGCATTTCAGCGGGCTTTTCATGCGGCCAAGCAGGTCCGCACGTACACGAACATCCAGCGCGGCAGCATTTCCGTGGCCTCCGTCGCCGTCGAGCTGGCGGAAAAGATTTTCAGTTCGCTCACGGGCCGTGAGGTGATGGTGATGGGGGCGGGCGAAACGAGCGAGAAAGTCGCGCGCGCGCTGGTTTCGCGCGGGGCGAAGAACATCGTGATCGCGGGACGCTCACTGGAGCGCGCGGAGATTCTGGCCCGCGAGTTCGGCGGGCGGGCCGCCCCATTCGAGACCTGGCCGGAGGAATTGAAGAAGATTGATATTGCCATCAGCAGCACGTCCGCCCCGCAGCAACTATTGGACTTGCCCCGGCTGGAGGTGTTGATGAAACAGCGGCGGCACCGTCCGTTGCTGCTGATTGACATCGCCGTGCCGCGGGACGTGGCGCCCGAGGCGAACTTTCTGGAGAACGTCTATCTTTACAACATTGACGATTTGCAGGCCATTGCCGATGGGTATATGAAACAACGGCGGGAGGAAATCGCGCGATGCGAAAAAATCATCGAAGAAAAGATCCGGCCCTTGCTGGACGTGGCATTGGCGCCGGGGAGAGGGAGGGAATTGCCGATTGGCGACTGGCAATGGGAAGCAGGGAGGAATGAGTAAGCCGGGCAATCAACCTGCGCGCATGATCTGATACTTTGTCGCATCTGGAAGAAGCCGACAATTTTGAATTGATTGGAACAGATGCAATTCCGTAATGTCCTCAAGGCATCTTCCCATGCAAACACCAAGCCTGT
This sequence comes from Verrucomicrobiia bacterium, assembly GCA_030044395.1. Taxonomy (GTDB): domain Bacteria; phylum Verrucomicrobiota; class Verrucomicrobiia; order Limisphaerales; family UBA11358; genus UBA11358. The sequence goes on along the minus strand of JASHVW010000016.1, from coordinate 6,656 downwards.
ATCGCGTGATTTTGCCCGTCTCTGATATTGGGCGGGCGGCGGCGTTTTATGGCGCGGTCCTGGGCACGCCGGGACAGCGGGTTTCACCCGGCCGTCACTATTTCCACTGCGGCGGCACCATCCTGGCTTGTTACGACCCCGCGGCCGATGGTGACGACGCGGAGGACGGCTGGCGTTTCCATCCACGCCAGTATCTTTATTTTGCCGTGCCCGATTTGGAAGGGGCATTGGCTCGAGTGCAAAAGGCGGGCGGGGTGATTGAGAAGGGTATCCAAACGATGCCCTGGGGCGAGCGGATGTTTTATGCGCGCGATCCCTTCGGCAACGGGATCAGCTTTACGGACGAGCACACGGTTTTCAATGGACAATGAGGGTAGGCCCAATTCTAAATTCAAGGAGTCAGCGCATGCACATAGTCAACACAATGAAAATGGCGGAAATCACCTGGTCATCGCCCAAAGGCAAATTCGCCGGCGCAGGGAGGCAAATTTCGGAGGAATTGGGACGACAGCCGCAATCGTCAGATTTGAATGAACGTCACCCGTTCGACGTGGAAATCTGCCGCGTGCCGCCGCAAAAAACTCCCTATCCCTATCATTCGCACAGCGCGCAATGGGAATTTTATCACGTGATCTCGGGGCGCGGCAGCGTCCGCCATGCGGGGGGCACGACTCCAATTGAGCCGGGCGACGCCTTCATTTTCAAACCAAACGAACCGCATCAAATCCTCAATGACGGCGCGGAGGACCTGGTGTTTTACGTGGTGGCCGACAATCCGATCGGCGAATCGTGCCATTATCCAGACAGCAACAAATGGAGTGTGCCGATTCCGGAGCGCAAGATTCTCCGTTCCGCTGCCCTCGATTATTACGAAGGCGAAGAATAATCAGAAGTTCAATTAACGGGCCAATGTCTTTTTTGTTTTGGACTCCGCGGGCTTGGTGGTCTTAGGCATAAATACGATGACGTTCGTTGCGTTGGCTTTGGCTGGTGGCGAAGCGCAAATACAGATGGCGTTCGGACGCTGTTCCCTCTCCGCTCCCATCGGATGGGAGGGGCGATATTCCTTCGCCCGCAGGAGCAGGAGAAGGTGCCCGAAGGGCGGATGAGGGCCGTAGGGAAAAACCATACCCATGCGGTCAGGCTGAGGTGTGGGTCCCCTTTTGCATTCATTGTACAGAAACGTTAGTTACACCACATTAGTTGCCTTCAGACGGCCACTTGAGCGGCTTGAACACGCGAATCCACTTGATCCGAAGCGTCGAGTCGCCGCCAGTGAACGTTTCCGGCAGGGTCGTTTCCGACCAACCGCCGCACTGGTTGCCCACGATGATGTTGGGCCAGCCTCCCCCGGTCCACTTGAAGGCGCGGGTGATGCCCAACTTGTTGTCCACGTATTTGCTGACGCTGCCGGGCTGCCACCACACCGAGTAGGCGACCCAACGCTTGGAAAGGTCGCTGCCGGGATCGCCCCTGGCCAGCGAGCCGTAGGGCTGCCACCATCCACCATTGGCGTCCAGACCGCCGGGGTCGGCGAGAGTGCGACCGACTCCCGGTCCGTGGTCATATTGGAAAACTTTAGAGCGGTCATCTCGCCGGCCAAGCGGCGCGTCGTAGATGGACTCGAGAACGTCAATCTCGGAGGCGTCATGCCTGCCCGAATTGCAGTCATAAAGCCAGAGTGCCGGCCACATGCCCCGGCCCGCCGGAATTTGAACCATGAATTCCACAATGGCCGGAGGCTGGATGGTCAGGTTGGTCAGGAATTGACCGCTGGTGATGTGCGGTTTGCCGGTATCTTTGGAGTAATCGTTGCTGTGATCATGCCTCGCTATCAGCGCGAGCTCATCATTCTCGAATACATAGTTCGGGCCGAGCGGGGACTCAGGCAAACTGAAGTCGGCGAAGTAGCCATTCGCGACGCCCCAGGGCGCGTCGTGCTTCCAGCCGAGATTGACCATATCGGCCGTGCTCTTGACCGGAGTTTCGCCGGGCAAAAGTTTCGCATGTTTGCCGAATCGGTAGCTGACCGCCAGGGCGTATCCCGGCACACCGCAAATCGGCTGAATGGCCGGCGAGAGTGTCGCCGTCGGAGGGGGCGCCGCGACACACGTGATTGAAGCAGCGATAAGCAGCCGCACAAGGATAACGAGCTTTTCCATTCTTTTGATCCAATATAGCTGAACCGTCATGCGGAAAATGGCAAGTGAGAAAATGAGCGCGGCGATGAGCCTCGAGGCGCGAGGCGTGGGCGGCGCGGAATTTGTTTTTTCCGCGCCCCCTCACGTGTCGCTGGCGCGAGGCGAGGACGAGGACGACGAGGAATCTCGTTTCGCTCCCGTCGCGATGGACGATTTGAGATGGGTTCTAAAAACATGTTCCCGGGCAACGTGACGGGCGAGCGGCACCATGCTCAAATCGCGGGGCATGAAAATTGAAAATCGTCGGTCGAAGGTGGATTCCAAGATTCAAAAATCCGGCGCCATGCCCCCTGCCCTGCTCCCCCCATTGCGGCGCCTCGTCGCCGCTTTCACCAAATTGTCGCGCGGGGAACAACGGCAGTTCGCCAATGCGCTGCGCTCCAACGCTTCAACCCGTCAACTCCTCAACCCTTCAACGCCCACGGCCTTCAGCGACGGCGGACGTGCAAATCCCAAACTGGCCAATCCTTCCAAACAATCCCGCGGAGCGTATCAGGTCCCCGCCACCAGTGAGTTCGGAAATCCTTCGCCGGATGAGAAGGATTATTTTCGGCAGCCGCGTGACCGCAAGATCCGTTATGCCGCCGAACCGGACTCCACCATCACGCCCGGGCGCGTTACCTTGTCCGTGCGAATGCGGAGCAATCCCCTGCGCGGGCTGAACTACGAGCGGATGGCCACTTACCTGGACCAATGGCGTCTTGGTTTTTATCGCATGGCCGGCATGGCATGGGACACGATCGAGCGCCGCGATTATCAATTGCAAATTGTCCGCACCAAACGGATGAAGAGCGTCGCCCGGCACGGCTACGATATTTTGGTGCGCGGGGACATTGCACCGCGGCAGCAGGCACTGGCGCAAGCGCAGTGCGATTTTTTGAATCATTTCTACGGGAACGCCACGGTGACGACGGCGATCAATCCGGACGAGGAAGGAGGATTCTCCCTGCTGGCGCGGCAGATGATGGATGCGATCGGGAAGTATTACGCGGTGCATGAAATTGTCTGGCAGCCGCTTGCGGACGGCACATTGACCGCGAAGTTTATCTTTTGCCCGATATGGTGGTTCGAGGGAACGCGCGGGAAGTTGCGTTTTCTGCCAAGTGAATTTCAGGTCTATGGGAATGAAATGCAGCCCGGCGACTGGCTGGTTACCTGCGGGGACGGCCTTATGGAATCATGCAGCATTCTGTATCAGATGAAAGCGATGCTGCTGAAATACAACCTGGCCTTCCTGGAAAAATTCGGCCAGCCGGCGATTCACGGAGAAACCGACGCGCCCAAGGGTTCGGCCGAATGGAATTCCTTTGTGGATGCCGTGCGCGAATTCGGCCAGGAATGGGCCACCGTTACGAATCGGGACGCCAAAATCAATCTCATTGAAACCAAGTCCACGGGCGATGCTGGGTATGAAAAGTTGCTGGAAATTTTTGACCGTGCCATCACCCAACTCTGGCGCGGGAGCGACCTGGGAACGAGGAGCAGCCAGCGCGCCATCGGCGCCAGCTTGCAGGAGGACGAATCGGAAATCTTGGAAACGGATGATGCGAGAATGATTGAGGAAACGCTGGACGCCAAGGTGACGAAGCATGCGCTGGCGTGGAAGTTCGGGCCGGACACGCCGCAACTCGCCTACATCAAACTGCGCACGACGCCGCGCCGCGACCTGCAGTCCGACATCGCCGTTGACACCTTCCTCGCAGGTTTCACCAACAAGAACGGCCATGGATTGCTCGGGGTGAAAACCACGCTGGAACGTTATGCGCGTCCTTTGCCCCGACCGGACGAGGACACGCTGAAAGGGCGAGGGGCGGGCAATGCGGGCAGCGGGAAAGATGGAGCCGTTCTTGAGCGAAGATTCGTTGACTCGACATTCAATGATGGGGCAGTGGCGAGGGAACAAGCCCACATCTGAGGACAACTGCGCAACATAATTTTCCTGCCTTTACTCTTCGCAGCCATCCGCGTCGGTCCCGCTACTGGCCCGGTTGCGGTTGATGCCATCTTGGATTTCGCGTATTTCGCGCGTCTCGCGGTTAATTACGTTTCGAGCACATTCGCGTTAATTCGCGTCTAAGTCTCCCCTTCGTTTGTTTCTGTCGCCCCTGGCGCCTCTTTCCTTTTTCCTTTTTACCTTTTCCTTTTTCCCTTTTAATAACTCCATGATTACACGCTATTCCCGCCCCGAAATGCGGGCGATTTGGCAGGACGAAAACAAACTCCGCATCTGGTTGCAGATCGAGTTGCTCGCCACCGAGGCGCTCGTCAAGGAAGGCATCGTTCCCGCCAACGATTTCGCCAAAATCAAGGCCGGCGCGGAAAAATGTTTCGCCGATTTGAAAGGCCTCGTTGAACGGCAGAAGGAATTGGAAAAAACGCTCAATCACGACGTCATTGGATTCACGACGGCGGTCGCTGAACAAATCGCTGATGATGCCTCCCGCTGGTTTCATTTTGGACTGACGAGCAGCGACGTGGGGGACACCTGCTACGCGGTGCAAATGGTCCAGGCGGCCGATATTTTGATCGCCGATGTTGGGACACTCCGCAAATCCATCGCGAAACGCGCCCGGGAATTTCAATTCACTCCGTGCATTGGCCGCAGCCACGGGATCCACGCCGAGCCGACGACGTTCGGGCTGAAGCTGGCGTTGATGCACGATGAATTCGGGCGCGCGCTGGAACGGCTGGAACGCGCCCGCGCCGTGGCCGCGGTTGGGAAAATTTCCGGGGCGGTCGGCACCAGCGCCCATTTGTCGCCACGGGTGGAGGAATTTGTCTGCGAAAAACTTGGGCTGCGCCCCGCGCCCATCGCAACGCAAGTGGTCCAGCGCGACATTCACGCGGAATATCAAACGGCACTGGCGCTCGTGGGCGCGAGCATCGAGCGTTGGGCGGTCGAGTTCCGTCATTTGCAACGGACGGAGGTTTTGGAAGCCGAGGAGCCGTTCACGAAAGGCCAGAAAGGCTCGAGCGCCATGCCGCACAAGCGCAATCCCATCACTTGGGAACGTCTGACCGGCCTCGCTCGCGTGCTGCGAGGCAACGCCCTGGCCGCCCTGGAAAACGTCGCGCTCTGGCATGAACGCGACATCTCGCATTCCTCCGTCGAGCGCATCATTTTTCCCGATTCATGCACGCTGCTTGATTACATGCTGTCGCTGCTGATCCGGCTGATGGACGGGCTGCAGGTGTATCCCGAGAACATGAAGCGCAATCTGGCATTGAGCCTGGGCATGTGGAATTCTCAGACGGTGCTGTTGGCGCTGATCAAAAAGGGCCTGACGCGCGAGGCGGCTTACAATTTGGTCCAGGACGCCGCGATGAAAACATGGGAAGTGAAGCACGCCGGACGTGACGACGCGGATTTCATCGTGCAGTTGAAAGGCACGCCGGAAATCGCCAGGCATTTTGCCAAAGGCGAACTGGACAAACTCTGCTCGCTGGATTTTCACTTCAAGGAAGTGGAGAACCGGTTCAAAAAATTAGGGCTTTGAGCCATGGCCTTCCGCATCCATGACAGTGTGGTTCGCGGCGAGATTGACAATCGCGTCAAGGGACTGGTGCGCGGCAAAATCTGGGTCCATGGACGCAAGGAACCGGTAGTCCTCGAACTCAAGGGCAACGCCTGGCCCGACCTGGCGGGTTGTCTGCTGAAATTCACCAATCCGTCCAAACCTGATCCGCATCCACATCTGGAAACGCTGAATCCGATTCAGGAAGGGCAGATCGGCGACATCACGGCGTCGCGCAAGGTCCGGGTATTCGATATTCCGCTCGAGGAGGCTTACGCAATGTGCAAGCACGGCGAGAAACCGCCTGAGCACATGGCCAACTCGGTTTACCTGGAATGGTTCAGTGAACAAAATGGGCGCGTCGTCGTCGAAAGCGCTGATTATCAACTCGATGTTTCCGCGCCGGAATGGCAGTTGACGGCAGAAGAAAATGAGGAACGGGCGCGGCAGGCGGCCGAGGGCATGAGCTGGTTCATGCAAAAACTTTCCCAAGCCATCGAACAGCAGGAAGGCGGGCCAAAGGGTTCGAAAGCATAAGGGAAAGGAATGACGGGAAATGACTAATTCCTGGAGCGTTTAAAAAAACGGTAGCCGCGAATTGAAAGCGCTGAACGAAATTCCGCGACGTTTTGGACTGCGCCAGCCGTCTGGCGCTTTTTCGCCGTATCGCCGATGTGGCATCTCCTAAACTGAGCCTGCTTGGCGGCTACAGAATTAATTAATCTGCCATACACACAGTTCTGGCCGCCGGAATTCGGGCACGGCGCGCCCGCAGTCCGGAAAAACGTCCCATTCGGCGGTGTGCATCAAGACGCACACTTCCCAAGCTGTGGAATAGGGATAAAATAATCGCAATTGAGAATTACAACGACATCCAGGGCAGATGTTTGCAGAAAAAGGCGACCATGAAATTCAATCATTTGGCGATTGCTGCTCTTTT
>JASHVW010000208.1 GCA_030044395.1 Verrucomicrobiia bacterium | reverse complement strand
ATTTGTGGAGTGATCCGCAATATCATTTTTGACTGGTCAGGCACTTTGGTGGACGATTTGCCCGCGGTTTTGCGGGCGTCCAATTTCGTTTTGTCCCAAGCCGGCAAGGCGGAGATGTCGCTGGAGGAATTCCGGTCCGAATTCTCGCTGCCATTCACGAACTTTTACGACCGGCACACGCCGCACGTGCCCATGCCACAGCTTGAGGAATGGTTCCACACGGAATTCAAGAGGGCGCAGACGTCCGTTTGCGAATTGCCGCATGCGCGCGAGTTCCTGGAATTTTGCCGGGAGAAGAAGTTGCGGACATTTCTGCTGAGCACGATTCACTGCGACCATTTCAAGGCGCAATGCGCCGTCACCGGGTTTGACGCCTATTTGGAAAGGCCGTACACCGACGTCTGGGACAAGCGAAAAAAGATCCATGAAATCCTGCGCGAAAATAAATTAAACGCGGAGGAAACCCTGTTTGTGGGCGACATGGAGCACGACATTGAAACGGCGCGACATGGGGGTGTTCATTCCTGCGCCGTCCTGACGGGATACAACACGCTGGAGCAATTGCGCGCCGCGGAGCCGGAATTAATAGTTGAACACCTGGCCGAATTGCGCGACGTGCTGGAGCGGAACAATTTTCGTGACCTTGAGGCGGCCGCCGCGCGGGACGAGCCTTTTGCGATGCCGCTGGCGACGGTCGGGGCGCTGATTTTCAATTCCAAAGACGAGGCGTTGATGATACGCACGCATAAATGGTCAAATCTTTGGGGAATTCCCGGGGGCAAAATCAAGTTTGGCGAGCCGTCCGAGGCCGCGTTGCGCCGCGAAATCCTCGAGGAAACTGCCCTGAAGATTTCCGACATTGAGTTTGTGCTGGCGCAGGATTGCATCCACTCGAAGGAATTCTATCGGGACGCGCATTTCGTCCTGTTAAATTACACGTGCCGTTGCGCCGCGAAGAATCCGAGGGTGAAATTGAACGAAGAAGGCCGCGAATTTCGATGGGTGAAATTGACCGGGGCGAAGAAGTTGAAATTGAACAAGCCGACGCGGGTATTGATAGAGGCGGTTGAGAGAAAACAGAAAGCAAAAGGCAGAGAACAGAAAGCTTAACCGCGGATCCGGCACGGATGTTCTTCGAAAATGACTAATTCCTAAATCCCAATGACTAATTAATAACGAAGCACGAATGTGAAAAACTTTAATTGCGGACCTCACCCCCAACCCTCCAATCAGAATTAGAGAGGGTGGCAGAACGAAATACGCGAAAGGGATTTAACACCAAGGAAACAAAGGGAACGAAGACGAGGCGAGGGGGCGCAAATTTTTAGCCGCGAAAGGACACAGAGAACACAAAGATATTGAATGAAACCGCCGAAGATTTCCATTGTCGAGCTTGAGGTCTTTTACCGCGTTGGCGTGCCGGTGGTGGAGCGGGCCAACCCGCAGCGGCTGTTGCTGACGGTGGAAATGAAGCCGGATTCCGCCAAGGCGGCCAGGACGGATGCAATCGCCGACACGGTTGATTATTTTGCCGTGTCGCAGCGGCTTTTGAAGTTCGGCGAGGGGAAAAGCTGGAAGCTGATTGAGAAACTGGCGGCGGACATTTGTGGGATGATCCTGGAGGAATTTAAGCCGCGGAGCGTTACGGTTGAAGTCAAAAAATTTTCTATTCGCCAGGCGCGTCTTGTTTCCGTCAGTTTGACGAGGCGACGGAAGTAGATGAAACGCTTGCCGACCCCGAATCAGCCCAGAAATGGAGGGTTATGATCTTGTTGTGGCCGACCGGAAGCGTGACGGCGTCGTTTTGGGCCATCAGCGGTTGTTCCAACAAGGAACGTTCCAGGATGTCGGTTTTCTCCACGCGCATTGGCTGGTCGAACTGAATCCTCGCCTGAGTGTCCTGTCCGTCCGCCTCGTAAAACCGCAGGATAAAGCCGCGTCCGTCTTCGCTGTGCTTCAGAGCAGTGACGATGAGATCCCCTTTGCCGCCGATGTTGACAACCGAGACTGTCGGAATTTTGCCTTCGGGAGGATGGGACGTTGTGACGATTGCCAGCAAGGGGATGTTCAGTGCCAGTGCCTGTTCATCCGTGTGCGCCGCCTGCCATCCGTCGGCGTGTGGATAAAGGCTGTAGGTGAACTGCTGCAATCCCTGGTCCGGGTGCGGATCGGGATTGTTCGACGAGCGCAATGCCGTCAGACGAAACACGTGGTTCGTCACGTCAAATCCATATTTGCAGTCATTCAACACGCTTAAGCCATGGACTGCCGGGGTCGGCGGCTGGGTCGCAATCGTGGCGGCGAAAAAATGGACATCCGGGTCACGCGGCATAATCAACCTGGTGGCGCCCTTCGGCATGGGAATGGAGACGATCCACATGTGCGAGGGAACGGCCTGGCGGCCGCCCGACATATCACGGTATGAAAAACTGAACCCGATTTCATTGTCCGGATAGGCGTTGACCACCCAATCGTTCAATGGGAATGCCCTGGATTCGACGGCGCCATCACCGGATTGAAAACCGATATCCGTCCAACGGCTGCCATTGGCGCAGGCGGCGAGCAGATAAAGCGTGTCTCCGCCAATGCCGGCGGGCAGCTGGAGTTGCTGGCCCGCGGCGGCGACGTTGTCGGATTGGTTCGAGTTATTTCCCGGCAGATTGAACGGCACCTGGTTGGGTCCCAACGGATGCAGCCCGGCGGAGGGCAGGAGTTCGGCCGGATAGGCGGCGCCGTCGCCGTCGAAGTTATCGGCACAACGGGCGCTAAACAGCGAGGAGAGGTCCAGCGGCGTGGCATTTTCGACGGGTTGAGGAACAGTTTGAGAAACGTCCATCCACTTTTGGCCGGGACATTCCTGTCCATTGACGGGAAAGACGGCAGAGGCAAAGGGAATTTGGGCGGCGGCCTGTGGGTGGTTGGCGTTGACAGGGAACCGGATTTTTAGCGCCTGTTGTTCCTCCTGCCAATTAACGGTGGTGGGGATGTCAATGCGAGGCAGTGCGGCATACATGGTGATGTCCTGGGCATAGGACGATTTTCCCCAAGCGTGCGCCACGCGGACGCGGACGAAGACGGGTCCCTGGTCCAATACCGAGACGATTGCGCCGTTGGTCGTCAGGATTTTGTTTTCGCCGGTGTAATTGAAGTCCCAGGCGTTGCCGGAATCGCCCAACAATTGCAACGCGTCCGCGTCGCGCGCGTCGCCAAAGACGTTCCATTGGGCGGGCTTGGAGTAAAGTTGCGCGATGGCGCCGGTGGCCTTGTCAATCTGAAGCGTGTAGGCGGGCGTTTCCACATTGCAGGCATTGCCGCTGCCGCTTACAGTGATTCCATCGGACGGACAAGAGTTGGTTTCCGGGAAATAAACCGCATCTCCAAAGGCCGGCACGTCGCGGGCGACGAATACGAGGGTGTTATCCATGACCTGAGCGGGAAAAGAATGGCCGTAGGCGTCCACGACAGAATGATATTGATCCGCGTCCGGGAGGAAGACCTTGACCACGTCATCGCGCGCGAACGAGAGGGTGTTCCAGACGACGATGGGCTGGTCACCCGGGCCGCGGGTGTCGGCGCAGGCGGCAAGCAGGCCCAGGCTCTTGTCTGTTTGCGCCTTTTCGAAACTGAAGGCGGGCGCGAGTTGATCGAGCATCCAGACATAAGTCGAGTGGATGGCCGAGCCGCAAGCGATGTCGTGGAACTGGGCAAAGGTGGTTGGCTTCCAGGCATCGTCAAACGCGCCGACAGGATATGGCTGGCCCATCATGGCAGTGAGGGAACCGAGCACCTCCGCGGTGTAAAGATTGTTTTCGCTTTGACGGAGCGCCTTCTTAAGGTCCGCGTGGGTCGTGTAACAACCCTCGAAGGTATATTGCAGGCCGGTGTCAATGACGGGCAGCGACGCGGCGGCAGGTTGACCGGCCAATTGCCCGAAGAAATCGTCCGCGCTCGCAAAATGAACGCGCGGAAGAATCGGATCGTGCTGAAATGCCTGGATGCGGAAAATCTGTTCACGGGTAGGGCCGCCGCCGTGGTCGCCGACGCCGAAGATTTCGACGGACTGAGGCAAGTTGAAGCGGTCCGCGTTTTCCATCGGCATGACCAATTGATCCAATTCGGGTTGTGTGTCGTAAGAGGACGTATTGGCATTGAGGACGCGGGAGCCGTCTGGCGCTTGCCACCAGGTGAACTCCATGCCGTTCCCGCAGCGCATGTGGTAAAAGTAGCGGATGCCGGCCAGGCTCATGATTTGGGGAAGCTGCCAGGTGTGGCCAAATGAATCCGGAAGCCAGCCCGTGATGGCATATTTTCCGAAATGCGTCTTGTAAAAGCTTTGTCCAAGGAGGAATGACCGCGCCAGCCCTTCGCCGCTGGGAATGTCGGTATCGGATTCATTCCACATGCCGCCCACGGGGTCCCATTGTCCGGCGACGGTCATCATCTGCATGCGGGCAAACTCGTCAGGATACTTGTCTTCAATGGGGACATAGGCTGCGGGCTGGCTTTGCACGTAGTCAAACTGCGGAAACTCGTCCATCAAATTCATGACGCTGTTCCACGTGCGATGACAGACGTCAATGGTTTCAGGCCAGGTCCAGAGCCAGTTCATATCAATGTGCGAATGGCCGATGTAATATTGGTCGAATTTTTTGGTGATCGCGGCCACCGGCAGGAGGTCCTCTTGCGCCCGTTCCAGTTGGCTGCGGGCGGAAGCCAGGCTGGGGGGCGTGATTGTGGTAAAATGGATTTCGGCTTCACTGGCGGCCAGGGTTTTTCTCACGTCCGCCTGCTCGTTGGCGGGGAGATGGCCGGAGAGCATGGCCACAAAATTCGCCTCGTCCAGATACTGATCGAGCTCCGGAAGCACGTCAAAGACAAGGCGCGCGAAATGGAGCTGGCCGTTGCCCGGCCCATTGATGCCGCGCACTTCGAGGTTGAATGACTGGCCGGGCTGCGCGTTCTGGCTCAGCGTGTAAAGGCCGTCATCCCAGTGGAAGGCCTCCTTGAGTTGGCCGTTCAAGTATAACTCGCCATCATCGTCCATCCCCAGCCGGAGTTGGACGGGCAGGCCGGCGGTGGGTTGGCCGGCGACCGTAGCCGGAATGGTGATCCGGGAGCGGAACCAGACCTTGGTATTTTCGCCGGACCACGAGAAGCCGGGCGCGACATCCTGCCACGTACTATCGTCGAAATCCGGCCGTTCGCCGCCAGGAACATCCGGCTGATGAAAGCGCCAGTGTTCGATGGAGACGCTGAATTGCCGGTCCAAATCGGGCTTGAGTGCCGCCAGGCGGTCCGTGAGCGGGTCCGCCGACGTGCAAGCGCAGACCCCGGCCAGTAAAAAAAGGAGAACGATTATCGGCGACTTCGTCATATGGCTGTGAATTAATTCAATGGCGACTGAACCATAAATGAACGTCCACCGCACGAACTCTTTTGGCCTAACGCCAGGGGCCCGCCGAGATGTCTCCTGTTGGTTTGATTGATTGATAATTTCAGGTTGGCGCCGGAGATTTCAGCACGTCGTCCGTCAATTTGACAAGGCAGCGGAAGTGAATTGTTGTCCATCCCCGGTTTGCAATTTCCAGCCGGTCTTGTCCACGATGATTTTAGCTGCGCCGGACGTCCGGGTATAAATCACGGGGACGTTTTGATCAGCCAGGCGATCTTTCAGACGCGGAGTAACGTGCCGCGCAAAGGCGGAGTCCGAATCAACAATCACGATGAGTTTGGGCCGGATGGCAGCAATCAAGGGGTCTGAAAGCGGTTCACCTTCATTCGGCAAACCGGCTACGACAATGTCCGCGCGCAAGCTGTTCGTCGTCGCCAGCAATCCGTTTTGTCCGAGGCGGCCCAGGTCGGAGAGGAAGAGGATTTTGGCGCCGGGGAAATGTCCGAGCAGAACCAGCGCTCCGTCGTCGGCCCGGGAAAAGCCGGAGGCAGGAGATGGCCAAAAGACCTGCCAGCAATCGTATTGGCCGTCGAATGCAAAGATTTTGTGCTGCGATGTCGCGCTTTCCTCAAAATTCGAAACGATGCCGTTATAGACTTTGGACCGGAAACGGGCGGGGCTGGTCCATAGTTCTCGTATGCCGAAAATTTGCGCCACGGAAAAGGCGCCGCCGCAATTTCGCGATTCGGCATCGGTGAGGGCGAGGCGCGGGATTTTGCCCACGCCCTGTCCACGAAGAAAATCTTTGAGGGTGAAATTCATGGCGTCAACATTTCCGCAATCAATAAGCCAATCATTTTTTTGGGCGCCGGCTTCAACGAAGACGCTCTGGCCGCCGTCCAAAGGCAGAACGGTGATTGCGGTTTCAGCGCGCAGGCTCTCCCAGCGCCAGAGATAAATGACAGCAATAAGGACCGCAACGACCACGGCGAGAAGCTGTCGGGCTCTTGTTTTCAGCCAGCCGGACAATGGGACAAATAAAATGGCATAAAAAATTCCGATGGAGATCCACGAGGGTGAGCGGACATACCAGTACGAGCCGGGGATCCTCGTAAATTCATCACTGACCCAGGTCATGGCCGACATGAAGAACCATGCGGCATTGTTGAACAGCGCGGTCAGGAAGGGGAGCCAGGCGCCGCAGATGAGCGCGCCGAGATTGGCCATGATGGCGAACGTGCCCAGGGGAACGGCAATGAGGTTGGCCAGCGGCGAGATGGGGCTGAACAAGTGAAAATAGAGCGCGCTCAAAGGGATGGAGCCGAGCCAGGCGGCGAGCGAGAGCGAAGAATAGCGCGCGAGGGCGCGCGCCGCTTGCATCAACACGCGCTTCCATGCGGGAATGAGTTGTTCCGGCAACAAAGGGTCGAATTGCAGGAACGAGTCGGTGATTTGGTTCAATTCGGGCAGGAGCAATCCGATGGTGAGCATGACGAAGAAGGAAAGTTGGAAGCTGGCCTCGAATAGCTGGCGGGGTTCACACAGCAGAATCAGGAAGGCGGCGGCGGCGAGGGAATTGACCAGGTCCCAGGGCCGTTTGAGCGCCCAACCGCCGAGGACGATGGTCATCATCACCGAGGCGCGAACGGCTGACGATTCCCATCCGGTGGCGGCGGTGTAGAACCAGATGGCGGGGATGGCGATGGCGCCGCACCAGGCGCGCGAGAGGCGCAACACGCGTAACAAGGTGACAATCATGCCGGACAACAGGGCGATGCGAAGGCCGTCAATGGCAAAAAGGTGCATCGTGCCGGCGCGAAGAAAGGGATCGCCGATGTCGCCGGTAAAGGCGGTGCGCCAGCCGAGGGTCATGGCCCAGAGCAGATGCAGGGTTTCATCCTCCGTCAAGCCGAGGGAGAGGGTGCGCTTTGACCAATTCAAAAACCGGTCGGTCAGCGGCGGCGTCGACTGGACAGGCTGGCGCAGTTGCCAACTGTTTGTAGAAGCGGCGCGGAGTTCATAAAAGATGCCGCGCGTGGCCAGGTAATCGCGATAATCGAAGAGCCCTTCGGCCAGCGGCGGGGCGGGCGGAGCGATGAGGCCGGAGATTTCCACCGATTGGCCGGTGAAAAAGTTGGCAAGCGGGGATGGGGTCGAAACGATGATTTCTCCGAAGGCAGGCTGCCAATTATCGGTGCCGCTGATTTCGGTGACGCGTACCTGGGTGAGCGAATGTTCGGCGTTGTTACGCGCGGCGATTTTTACCTGTGGCATCCGCGCCACTGTTCCGCGGATGGAAACAAGCTCGGTTTGGCCGCCAACCAGACGGCGCAGATCGTTGGGGGAAACAACGGCTTCGTGGAGGGCGAGATTCGCCCAACCCGCGAACGCAAGGAGAACAAGAACCAGGAACGGACGAAATTTCTTCAGGGCGAAGGCGAGGATGAGAACTGAAAACGAGGCGATGAGGAGAGCGACGAGCGGCGGGTGAAAGGATTCCGCGATCAAAAGACCGGCAATATAGAACGAAACGACGGTGGTAAAGGGGCGCTTCATTTTCCGGAGTCATCCGCAACGGAACGGGCCGGGCGAACGGCGGTTGGATACCCTATGTGCAGGCGTCAACTCGTGACCGGCGATTTCTGAACCAAAGACGATTCCAAGGTGAGCCCCGGCGCGAGCGAGAGCAAGCGGGAAATTTTCGGGAGATTTTCGGACTTCTGCCGCCGAATCGAAGTTTCGGTGTTCAATACACCAAAACGATCGCGACTGATTGTTGCGCGGAGGAAACAACCGTATTCGTGGCAGCGGACAGGGCGGAACCCAATTTGACTTCGGGGCATTGTTCCAAAAAATCATCAAGGTATTTGCTCTTGATCGCGTAGTTAACGTTTTGTGGCAGGTCGCCCGATACGTCCAGGGCCGCCGCAAAGTCCAATTTGGCCTCGACGATCCCGACCACATTTCCGTTCATGTCAACCAGAGGGCCGCCTGAATTACCGGGCTGGACCGGAACGCTGATTTGATAATCCTTCGGGTCGTCCCGGATGCCGGCAAGGCTGCTGATTTTGCCATCCGTATATTTAGGCTGAATTCCCTGCAGAATTATATCCGGAAAACCGATGGTGAACACGGCTTCTCCCAACTGGGCGTTGCCTTTCGAGATCGGCAACGGTTTGAATTGTCCTGAAACTTTCAAAAGCGCGAGATCGTCTTCGGGATCGATTTTGACGATTTCGGCGGGATAGATTCCCGAGCTGTTTTTGACTTTAACTTTGTTCGCGCCTTTCACCACGTGAAAATTTGTGATCAAATATCCGTTCCCGGTGATGAAAAAACCGGAGCCATTGCCTTGTAACTCTTCACTCTCAGGGAGTTTTGCAAGGACGTCCACGGTTGGCGTGCCGCTTTGGACGATGACATCGAAAGGTTTTTGTCCCGACAAAACGGAATCGGGGATTTCATCCCGGGAACAGACCGTGCCAACGTCATAATCGTGAACAGTCCGTTCATCGCCTTCTTTGTTCTCGTAGGAATAATTTCCGATCGGTTTTGCCGTGAAACTAAATATGTCCGTGTCGGCAAGGGTGTCTGGAATGTGTCTGACGTGGATGGTGAGGTAAGTGTCTTCATCAGGTGTCAGATCTACCAGCGCTCCGTCGTCCAAAACCTGAATGACTTTCACATTATAATAAGTGACCCAGCCCGATTCCGGGTTTCGGATGTCAAAAACAGTCCCACCTACTTTCCGGAAACTTCCGGCGGCGATGGCGTATTCCAGGGTCTCTTCAGCCTCCTGTTTTGCGTTTTTTAGAGCCGCTTCCGTCTTCTGTCTTTCCGCGGCAACCGCTGAGGCGACATTTATATTCCATGATTTAAGAAAATCCGCCGGAAGTTTATCCGCGCTGATAACCGTCATTCCATTGGCAGCGGACACAAATATTTTTCCATTGTCGCTGATGTGAACATCGTTGACGTTGGTGTATTCGCCGCCATTGATTTCAACGGTGGGGATCCCGGCTTCCCCGGCGGAAACACCCATGACGACAGCCAAAGTCATTCCAAGCATGACTCTCATGTTTGCACTATAAAAGCCGTTCCTGCTTTGTCAATGGCCGATGCCACACCGCTCCTGCGCCTTCCCAATCCGCGCCATGGATTTTTCCCTGCCCAACACTTCCAGCAAGTGATACAGACTCGGGCCGGCGGTGTTGCCGGTCACGGCCAAGCGGCAGGGATGGACCAATACTCCTGCTTTTACGTCAAGCTCGGCCGCAGTGGCCTTGAGCGCGGTTTCGAGATTGGCGGCAGTAAATGAATCCAATCCGGTGAAAGCGTTCTTGAGCTTTTGCAGGCGGGGCTTGTTTTCGGGAATGAAGTCCCTTTTTGCGCCTTCGGCGTCATAGATAATTTCGTCACGGAAATAAAATCCCGCATACACGGGCAGTTCGCCAAAGGTCTTGATTTTGCCTTTGCAGGTGTCGAGGGCGGCCTTGACGTAGGCGAGCGGAAATTTGTTCGTATCAATTCCAGCCTTGGCAAAGGCGTGGACGGCCAGTTCGTAGAAGCGGTCGTCCTTCAATTCACGCGCATATTCGCCTTGCAACCAGAGCAATTTTTCATAATCAAACCGCGCGTTATGCCGCAGGATTTGCGGCAGATCGAAGCGCCCGACGGTTTCGGCGAGCGATAATTTTTCGCGGTTGTCCTTGGGCGACCAGCCGAGGAGACAGAGATAATTGACAACGGCTTCCGGCAAGAAACCGCCTTCAAGATAGCCGGCCAGCGATGCGCCCTGGTCGCGTTTGCTCATTTTGGAGCCGTCCTTGTTCAAGATGAGCGGGATGTGCGCGTAATGCGGTGGCGGCACGCCGAAGGCCTTGAAGAGCGCAATGTGTTTGGCGGTGTTGCTCAGATGGTCTTCGCCGCGGATGACATGCGTGATGTCCATCTCCAAATCGTCAATGACGTTGACGAGATGGAAGACGGGCTGTCCGTCCGAGCGCAGGATGACGAAGTCGGGGTCGGCTTCCTCGCGGTCGGTCAATTTACGGACGACATCGCCAACGACGAGGTCCTTGATGACGATCGG
>JASHVW010000207.1 GCA_030044395.1 Verrucomicrobiia bacterium | reverse complement strand
GGGCAACGGCTTCTTGGCCGTTTCCATTCGGCCATCGGCAAATTCCAAAACGTGTCCCTGGTGAATCAGCCAATGCAAATCGGAAATCAACGCCGTTTGCTCCGGCGTCGGCTCGGCGGGGACGGAAGCTTCCGACTCTTGCGGCTTCACTTCCAAAACCGTGGGTTTTGGCGTCGGCGCCAGCGATTCCACCAACTTCCGCCGGGTGCATTTCGGGTTGGAGTTGATGAACCCGACAATGCGCTTGATGCTTTCGGAAACCGGCGTTGTTTCCAGGTCCAAAAATTGGGGTCGTGCCACGCTGACATGGACGACGGTCTTGTTGACTTTGAAAAACTGCAGGCCGTGCGAGGCAAATTGCCTGCTCAACGCCATCGCCAGTTGCAGCGGGAACCGTTTCTGATCCTCCCATTGCAATCGAATCAACCGATACAATCCGCCGCAACGCAAATTCCGGCTCTTGACGCCGTCCACGACGATGGTTTCGACGGATTTGACGATGGTTTCCCTGTGTGTGGCGCGAAAGTGTTTCTCCACTTCCTCCATCGTCGGCAATTTGAGCGGCTCAGGCACGTTGAGACAGGTGTATTCGGTCTTGAAACTTTGCTCCTCAATCCATTTTTTGACCACGGCTTCGTCCTTGACGATTTTCACGCGCGACTTGAAGACCTCGAATGGCATTCGGGAAAAACGTTCCGTGTGCAGCTTGCGCAATTGATTCTGGTAATCGTGATAATTTGGCGGTCCCAAAATGACACCACTCATGCCACATTGCGCCACAAACGTATAAGTGCCTTTGGGCGGCTCCGTCGGCGTGCGCTCGGTCTGATAAAATGTGGCAAAATGATTTTTGAGAATGTGCGCGACGGCTTCATCCTCCGAAAGCCAGGGCGTGTCGTCGAGCGCGCATAGGAAGAGCGATTGGACAACCTTATCGTCCTTCTTTTTTACCGTCAGTTGGACCGAATAACGCTCGGGCTTTTGCAAAACCAATTGCGCGATTTGAAAGAGGGGATACGCGCGGCCGGTCATTTTGATTTGCCGCGCCAGTTGTTCCACACCTCTTTCTTCAGCGGCAAATGTGACTCCCACGTCGGGCAATGGCTCCGGACGCTCCGGACGCTCCGGACGCTCGCGCCCTCCGCGTTCGCCACGGTGGAACTCGCCGCGAGGCCGGTCTTTTCTTTCGCCGGGTTTTCCGGCGGAACGCGGACGGCCTTGGCGGCGGTCGCCGCCTTCAGGCCGCGGACCCCGGCGGTCGCCGCGCCGGCGCGCCGGCTCCGCGCCCTCCTGGCCGGAAAAATTCTCGAAGAGATTGGTTTCAGTCTTGCCTTTTGCCCAGGCCGGCTGAAACAAATTCTCCAAATCGAGGCCCAGATCGGGAACGTCACTCATGTAAATCAACCTTATAACAATTATTCGGTCGCGGCACCATTGCGTTTTGCCAAAATCGCATCCACAATTTTTTTCGCAAGTGCGGGTTTTTCCGCCAGGGCTTTTTGGGCGGCCTCTTTCCCCTGCCCGATCAATTCGCCCTCGAATTGCAACCACGCTCCCTTTTTCTCCACAATGCCATTTTGAATGCCCACGTCCAAAATGCTGCCTTCTTTGTTGATGCCGTGGTTATAGACGATGTCGAATTCCGCCTCGGCAAACGGCGGCGCCACCTTGTTCTTGACGATTTTTACCTTGACGTGGTTGCCGATGGCATTTCCCGCCGCGTCTTTGAGTGTGTCCTTGCGCCGGATGTCCATGCGCACGCTGGCGTAGAATTTCAGCGCCTTGCCGCCGGGCGTCGTTTCGGGATTGCCGAACATGACGCCAACTTTCTCGCGCAATTGATTCGTAAAGATGCACGTCGTTTTGGATTTGCTCAAAATCGCGGTGAGTTTGCGCAACGCCTGCGACATCAAACGCGCCTGCATGCCCATCGTCGCCATGCCCATTTCGCCCTCCAATTCGGCTTTGGGCACCAGCGCGGCCACCGAATCAATCACAATCACGTCCAGCGCATTGGAGCGGGCCAGGGTCTCGCAAATCGTCAGCGCTTCCTCCCCCGAATCCGGTTGCGACACCAGCAGGTCGTCCAGGTTCACGCCGAGTTTTTTCGCATAGCCGGGGTCCAGGGCGTGCTCCGCGTCAATAAATGCCGCCAAGCCGCCGTTTCTTTGAGCGTTGGCGATGACATGGAGCATCAAGGTTGTTTTGCCGGATGATTCCGGCCCAAAAATTTCGACCACCCGGCCGCGTGGCACTCCGCCCACGCCGAGCGCCAAGTCCACTGCCAACGCGCCGGTGGGAATTACCTCAATTTTTTTCAGCGCATGCGCCTCGCCCAGGCGCATAATGGCGCCATCGCCGTAGCTTTTGGTAATGGTGGAAATGGCCGCTTCCAGTTCGCGCACATGCGCGGCGGCGGGTTTGGCTTCGATAGTCTTTTCGGAGGATTTCTCTGCTGATTTGGCTGCCATAAAATTGAATTTGGTTGTGATTAAACGAAAGAAAACGTTAGCGACTTTTCAGCCCGGAGTCAAACTGTCACGTTGTAAGAACGATAATACTGGGAAGGGGCATTTGTTCGAAGGATAATTGCGCCGGAGCGATATCGAGTCCGAGAATATTTTGAATGGAATTCATAGAGTCATTTTTTGAACGTCGACGGGAAAAGGCAAAATTGCAAGCCTTTCAAATGCAAGGTAGTGTCCTAATTTGCCGGCGCTTCAATCGGTTTTCTCCCCACAACCCTCATCCGTCCTTCGGACACCTTCTCCCGCTCCGGCGGCTTCGCTGGGAGCTACGCCGGGCTGGCGCCGCGGGAGAAGGAACCCCGAAGGCTTTCGGGGGGACCCGCTGAAATTAGGACAGTACCAAATGCAATATGCAAACGGCCCCAGCCGGGCTGTCATGCACAAAATCGAAAACGTTTTCGAATTCTTGAATTCTCAAGGACAACGGTGGCCTGCTCGCCCAAAGGTTCAAATGAGTCATTGGCAAGCTTCAAGCCAGATGAATTTCAGGAAGACGAGACATTGAACTGGAAAAGTTCGTGAAACGACAGGGAACACCTGGAAATACACGAGCCACACCTTATCAAGCATGATCTCGCCTTCCATTTTTTCATCAGCCTTGGAATGGTTCGGGAGGGGGCGCATCTCATTTTTTGGGCAGATTGACCCATCAAAATGAAAAAAACTGAACACCCAAGTTTT
>JASHVW010000206.1 GCA_030044395.1 Verrucomicrobiia bacterium | reverse complement strand
TGCGGCTTCGCCGGCGGCTTGGATCCGGATTTGAAACTCGGCGACGTGGTTTTTGAAACTTTGGATGTAGCTCTGCGCTCCCGCCTGCTTGCCGCCGGCGCCCGGCCCGCAAAAATTTTCTGCGCCGACCGCGTCGCCATCACCGTTGCCGAAAAGAAAAAATTACGCGATGAAACCGGCGCCGACGCCGCTGAGATGGAATCGGCCGCGATCCAGGACGTTTGCGCCAAACGCGGCATTCCCTGCGCCACCGTTCGCGTCATTTCCGACACTGCAAACGAGGATTTGCCCCTGGATTTCAATGCCCTCGCCAAACCGGACAAAAACCCGGATTACGGAAAACTATTCCTTGCCGTCGCCAAATCGCCGGGAAAAATCGGCGCTTTGATGGAGTTGCAAAAGAAAACCAAATTCGCCGCCGAACGGCTGGCCGCCGTTTTAAAAAAGATCGTCGAAACCCGGGGCGTTTGAAGGGTCCAAGCGCAAGCGCAACGTTTTATCGCGCATCGTGTGACTGCCCGGCCGGCGGGGTCTTCTCCTTGGCATGTTCGCTGTAGCTGATGAAGGCGGCCCCAATCATGATTAAAATCACGCCCACCCACCTCACCCAGGAAACCTTCTCCCCGAGAAAGCAGATGGCCGCGAACGTCGCAAAAACGAAACTCAGCGCCGTCAACGGCCAGAGAAAACTGATCTCGCTTTTCGACATCAACATCAACAGACAAACGAAGAACAGCGCTTCAAAAAATATCCCCAGCAGGATTTGCGGACTCGTCACGCCCCCCTTCACCACTCGCACCACTTCCGCGGCGGTGTAGCCGTGCATTTCCCCTATTCCATTCATCCCCTTCTTCAAAAATATGACGCCCGTGGACTCAAAAACGAGCCCAATGAGCAAGATCACAAACAGTTTTATCATAGATCCTGATACCGAATCAGCTCGATGCCGCCTTGTCTCAACGCTTCCCTCACTCGCGGGCTCACCAGGGCCTCGAACTCATGTTTAAATTTGTCCAACGATGGATGCGAGTAAAGCTCCGAATCGCCGGAGGGCAGTTCCGGCAGCAGCTTCAAAACATACGCTTCGTCCACGCGGGAATCCTGCAAAAGTCCAAACGTGATTTGCGCGTGCTTGATGTTTTTCATCTCCAGCCGCCTGCGTGCGCGACTCGACAACGCTTCAAAAACTGCCGCATGAGAAACGCGGTAAAACCAATGACCGCTCGACGTTCTTCGGCTGCGCGACAGGCAATCACGCGTCAGTCGCATCTGCCGGATGCCAAGTTGTTCCGCGTCTTCCATCAGGATTCTGAAAATGGCCGGATGCAGGTGCAAATGCAAGTGCCCGTTGACATGGTCGAGCGGCAGACCCGTCCCGTGAAATTTTTCAAATTGCGCATGGATCTCCGCCCGCAATTCTCCTCGCAAGTTTCGTCCAAAAAAGTATTTCATCCCCACACCCACGGGATTTCGGGAAAATTCCCCCCGCCCATCAACCAATCCCGGGATTCTTTCCGGCCCCAGCGCCGAATGGCCGTGCGAGAGCGTCAGATGCAGCCCTACTCCCAATTTCGGGTTCTTCTTCGCCAGCCTCACCGCCTCCCCAAATCCCGCTTCATTCACCATCAAACTCGCTGTCGTCAAGACGCCCTCACGATGCGCGCGGACCACGGCTTCATTAACCGAATCAGAGAGGCCAAAGTCATCGGCATTGACAATTAACCGACGACGCCGGGAGCCGGGCCCGGTCGGGGAATTTGAAAAATCCTCGGGCATCTTACGGTGTCCCGTAATTTGACGTCGCAGTCCCCAGCGCAAACCGCAGCCAGGACTGGATGATGAGAGTCAGCTTTAACGGTTTGGACAGCTTCATCGGATGCGCGCCGAATACGTTGAATTTCTCATCCTCCAGTTTTTTCAAAAGTTGCCAATAAACCGCGCCCATCAATTCCGCCGCGGCGAGCAATTTCCGGTCCTCGTCCGGCAGGGTCCTTCGCGCCAGTGAATAAAAATGTCTTGCCCGGCCCGCCACTTGTCCAGCAACCGCCTGGAAATTCCTCGTGTATTGACATTCCAGAATCTCCCCCTCCCCCATCCCGCATTTTTTCAATTCGTCCAGCGGCAAATAGATTCGCCCCCGTTCGGCGTCGTTTTTCACGTCCCGCAATATGTTCGTCAATTGCAATGCCTTCCCCAAATAAATCGCGTAATCGCGTGTCGCTGGATTTTTGTAGCCAAAAATTTCAATGCTCAGAAGTCCAATGACCGACGCCACCCGGTAACAATATAATTCCAATTCTTCAAACGTTTCATAACGCTTGATTTCCAGGTCCATTTCACACCCTTTGATAAATTCGTCGAATAATCCAAACGGCAGCGCGTACGCATGGATCACCGGTTGAAACTCGCGATTGACTGCGAATTGCGGCGCTTGATTTTCACACGCGCGCTGGACATCGCCCCGCCAATCCGCCAATTGCGCCCGCCGCTTTTCCACCGGAATGGATTCATCGTCTGCCACGTCGTCCACTTCCCGGCAAAAGGCATAAAGCGCGGACATCGCGTCCCGTTTTTGTTTCGGCAGCAAAACAAACGCCAGCGCCAGGTTGGACGCGCTTTTCTTGGTGATGGCGCGACTATGTTGCATCGGGCGGCGTTTGGCCCTCGGATTCCCGGCGCGGCGGCAACCCGCCGGTTTCGGCCAGCGTGGGATTTCGCGGACGGTGCATATGCCTGTGGCTTCGCCGGCGTTTCTCGACCAGGTTCATGATGCCTTCCGCCCCCGTTTTCAATCGCTCCCCATGGCCTTTGTGATGCCCGGAATATTTGCGGCGCCGCTTTTTGGGTCTGCGGATAAATGCCGCCCAAAAAAACGTCCCCAGGCCCACCAATAGCATTGCCCCCAAAACAATGAAAATTTCCACCCACATGGGGTCAAAATGGGTGCTTGCAGGCATTACTGAATCGTCCATAACCATCAACCTTCTCCGGCCATTCCTTCGCCGGTCTTCATCTCGAGCCGCTGCATCCGATAGCGGAGCGAATGGCGTGTAAGTTTAAGCTGTTCCGCCGCCCGTGTCATGTTGAATTCGTTCTGCTCCAGCGCGCCGGTGATCAATTCACGTTCCACCCGCTTCAACGCGTCGTCAAGCGACTCTTCCGGCGCCGCCCGCATCGGCCCCGCCCTTTGCAGTCGTGTCTCGAAATCGAAGTCCGGCAGGCTCCCCGCCTGGATTTCACGGCTCGTTTCCAGGATCAGGGCGCGTTCAATCGCATTGCGCAATTCCCGCACGTTACCCGGCCAGCGATGCGCCAGCAGTTTTGGACGCGCTGCGGCGGAGATCCCCGTCACATTTTTATTCATCGCCGCCCGGAATAATCGCAGAAAATGTTCCGCCAGCAGCAGCACGTCCTCGCCGCGCTCCCGCAGCGGCGGCAATAAAAACTGAACAACATTGAGACGGTGGAATAAATCCTCCCGAAACTGCCCATCGGCAATCGCCTGCCCAATGTCGCGGTTGGTTGCAGCCAGAAGCCGCACGTTGACGCGCAACTCCTGCGTTCCCCCCACCCGCGTGAAGCTTCCGTCCTCCAGAAAT
This sequence comes from Verrucomicrobiia bacterium, assembly GCA_030044395.1. Taxonomy (GTDB): domain Bacteria; phylum Verrucomicrobiota; class Verrucomicrobiia; order Limisphaerales; family UBA11358; genus UBA11358. Next base: position 3,096 of record JASHVW010000206.1, on the reverse strand, counting down.
CGCAGCAGTTTGGCCTGCAACGGCTTGCTCATGTCCGCGATTTCATCCAGAAAAATCGTTCCCCCATCGGCTTCCTCCACCCGCCCGGCCTTTTGTTTGACCGCCCCCGTAAAGGCGCCCTTTTCATGCCCGAACAGTTCGCTTTCGAGCAACGTCTCCGGAATCGCCGCGCAATTGATCCGCACGTAACTCTCCTCGCGCCGTTTGCTCAACCCATGCAGCGCCCCGGCCACAAGCTCCTTTCCCGTTCCGCTCTCGCCCAGGATCAATACCCGCGCGTCGGTCTGCGCCACCGTCTGGATCAATCTCCGCAACTCCCGCATTTTTTCCGATTCGCCCACGATTTGGCCAAGCCCGAAAATCTCGCCGGCGCGCGAGCGCAGTGCCGCATTCTCTCGAAGCAGCTTGTACCGCTCCCCGCAACGCGCCACCGCATGAAGCAGCTCCTCCGGCGCAAACGGCTTCGCCAGATAATCCATCGCTCCGGACTTGATCGCTTCCACGGCGAGTTTCGGCGTCGCATACGCCGTCAGCATCAGCACCGGCAATTCCGGCTTCCCCGCATGGAGCTGCTTCAGAAACTCGTAGCCGCTCATCCCCCCAAGCCGCGCATCGGTAATCACCATGAAAATCTCCTCGCCCGACAAGATTTCAAGCGCCTCTTCCGCCGATTCCACCGCCCGCACGCTGTGCCCTTCGTCCACCAGCATCGTCTGCAACGATGCCCGCATGTTCTTCTCGTCGTCCACGACGAGAATCGGTGGGAAAAGATGATTCATTGTTCTTTTAGCGCGCTTTTAAAGGGAAACGTTACCGCAAATCGCGTCCCGATTCCAATCCCTGAATCTGCCTGGATCTTTCCTCCGTAAAGCTCCACGTTGTGTTTCACGATCGCCAAACCCAGACCCGTCCCTTTTTCCTTGGTCGTGTAATAGGCCTCGAAAATCCGCTCCAACTTCTCCGGTGGAATGCCCGGCCCATCGTCCCTCAGTGTCACATGCATCGAATTCCCGCGGCAATCGGCGTTGATAAAAATGTTTCCCTGGTTCCCGAGCGCTTCATGCGCGTTTTGCAGCAGGTTCACAAAGATCTCGTACAAATGGTTCCGCTGCATCATCAGCGGCGGAAACGGCGGCCGGTACTCCCGGTGAATCTTGATTTTCGTCGGCATCGCCGGCGGAAATACCTGCGCGATGGCCCGATCCAGTTCCTCGGCCACCTGCAGCTTCTCCACCCTGCCCTCGCTCAACTGGGCATATCCCATAATTTGCGTGATCACCCGGTCCGCCCGCGCCACCTCCTCCTGGATGATCTCGATCTGTTGCGCTGCTGAATCTTTGTTCTCTCGCAACGAACGTTGAAGCGAAAACGCCGCGTTATTGATGATCGCCAGCGGATTCTTGATGCGATGTGCCACCTCCGCCGCAAGCCGCCCCGCCGAGCGCAATTGATTTTCACGCGTGGAAAATTCCGCCGTCTCCTCCGCGGTCCGCCGCTGGCGTTCCAGCATTACCTGCACGCCGTAGCAGCAGGCTGTTAGCAGCCACAATACAAACAATCGTGGCAAATCCGGGCTGACCGTTACATCGTCGTTGCCAGCGCCATAAGGAAGCTCCGGGGTGTGCTGTTCTTTGTAGGGCCTGGCCGTTCCGTGAAATGCATGGATTTTTGGGGGAATGTACAGCTCAGCCAGAGGAATCTCCGCGCTGAGAATCCCTGCCGTCAGATACAACACACTGAACAAAAGATTAAGCACGATCTGCGGCGTCGCCAGCCGAATACTGAACGCATTCAGCACAATCAATCCCGGAAACAGCCAATACGCCATGCTCTCAAAGCCGTCCGTCAGAAATACCAGTCCCGCGACAAATAGTCCGTCCAAAATTCCCGTCGTAAAGACGATCCATTGGAAAATCGCCGGCGGAAATCGCCGCCAGAAACAATAAATCAATCCCGCAATTGCATTGCCTCCCACATAGACGCAAAAAACCCGGCTTAAAATGTCCAGCATCAGGCTGTAGGTGCTTTGCACTTGCAACAAGGAACCGGACGTCGCGTTAAAATAGTACACCACCGCCACCAGCCCCGCTTTCGCCGGCAGCACGATGTGCAGTTGCATCGCCACTATCCGCTCCGCCTGCTCCACCGGCTCCCGTCGCGAAGTCCGCAACAGCCCCTTCCACCACTTTGATTCAAACAGGTTCATGGGAAGTTTCAACGATTCTCAAATCGTGCATCACGACCTTCAACCAAAGCCGGTAGGGACAGCGCGCTGCGCCGTCCACACTCCGCATCCACCGCCTCGCCCCCCGCAGCAAACCCCGCTCGTTTATGGAGAGTGAACTCTTCATGGATCGCCGCGGTTTATCCTCTCGTCCCAAGCGCCCGCTCGGCGATCTTTTCCACCGGCCATAACCGCCCGATCCCTTCGTATCCGCACGATAACATTCCTTTGTCCGGCCCGATGAATTCCACCCCGCGCGTCTTGAGAATTTTCACGTTCGCCTGCGTCGCCGAATGCAGCCACATCTTCCCGTTCATCGCCGGCGCCATCAAAATCCTCGCCTCCGCATTCAACGCCAGCGCAATGCACGTCAGCGCGTCATCCGCGATCCCATGCGCCATCTTTGCAATGACGTTTGCCGTCGCCGGGGCTATTAACAGCAAATCCGCTTCGTCCGCCAGCCGGATATGCGCCGGTTTCCACCCCTCTTCTTCGTCATAGAGGTCCGTCACCACCGGATGGCGCGTCAACGTCTTGAACGGCAACGGCGTGATGAATCGCTGCGCGTCGGCTGTCATCACCACCCGCACCTCGCTGCCGGCCTTCGCCAGCAACGACGCTAAATCCGCCGCCTTATGCGCGGCGATGGAGCCGGTCACTCCGAGGACAATTTTTTTTTCGCTGCTCATTCCAGATTAAATCTCCGGCGCTCGCGACCGCGCCACCCGCATCTTTTCGGCTTCAATGATTGCCAGCGTCCGGCGCAGGTCTTCCTGTTTGCTGCCGCTGATGAGAAGATAATCGAAATTCCGCCATTGCGCGATCTCTTGTTTCGCCATGGCCACCCGCTTCCGAATCACCTCCGCCGAGTC
>JASHVW010000205.1 GCA_030044395.1 Verrucomicrobiia bacterium | reverse complement strand
AACCGTCCGGTTGGACTGGGCTTTCCGTCCAGCAACCACTGCGGCCATTCCTTGAGTTGCTTCCCGTTCCACTCGACATCCGGCGGCAGTTGCTCGTCGCCGATCAGCCGGTTTGGCCAGAGATTGGTGACTTTTACGGCCAGCCGGTTGGCGCCCGGTCGCGCCGCGGCCGTGATGTTCACGCGGAACGGAGGCTTCCACAGCACTCCGTAATCGTGCCCGTTCAGCGACACGTCGGCAAAATCCTTTACCTCCCCGAGGTCGAGCCACAACTCGCGCCCGGACACCAACCGGTCCGCCGAAATATCAATCTCCCTTTCATAAGTCGCCGTGCCCGAGAAGTAACGCACGCCATCGTTGGTGCTGTCCGGCCAGGATATCAATTGCTCCAGTGTGACCGATGCCGGCGCGCCCCAATGCGGCGGAAAGTTTAGCGTCCATTCGCCGGTGATTTCCTTCGGCCCGGGCACGTCCCCGGCGTCCGCGCGCAAAACTCTTCCATCGGCCATGCGCAATTCGACGCGGCCGTTTTGCCACGCCGATACCGCCAGCGCGCCGTTTGCGCCCGCGCGAATTTCGCATGGCGGCGGTTCGCCCAGGTTGCCGGTCGGCAATGTCAGCGTTCCGTTTTCGGGGATGATGGCGTGACGCACGATGCCATCGAGCGAATAATCAACGCGCAATTCCTTGGGAATGCCGGAGGCCGGATCGCCCCCGGCCAACGCGTTATCGGCAGCCACATCCAATCGTCCGTCCTTGACCAACGCGGCGACTTTTCCAGTGACGTCCACGATTCCGTTCGTCAGGGGGAATTCGCCGTAGAGCGCCTTGACTACCGTGGCGGACGGCGGCAGGGTCAGGTTGTCGCCTTCATCAGCCTCGGCGTTCACGGATTGGCCGCCCAAGCTGTATTGCACCCGCAATTGCTTCGGGACATCCGGGGCCGGATCTTCTTGCGCCAAGTCGTTGCCGGCGGGTATCTCCACCGTGCCGCCGGCCACCAGGCTCTTGACTTTCGCGGTCACGTCGCTCCACGTCACGTCGCTGGTGGGGAAAACGCCGTAAGCCGCCTTCAAAATCCGCAACTCCGCCGGTTTCGGCTGCGAGACGGGTTTAGCTGCGGAAAAAACGGCCGAAACAACATGATCCGCCGCGCCCGCCGGCTGCCGGAAGACCACGAACACCGAGCCGGCCGGGTCCAGATTCAATTCCACCGTCGTGCGTCCATCGCGCTCGCTCCAGACCGGGGCGATTTCCATCAGGCCGGTGTCGGGATGCCAAAGCTCGGGAGTCTTCCCGGCGACGCGAAACGTGCATTCGACCGAATCAAACCGGCGTCGCTGGTTGGAAACGAAATAGATGTCGGTCCCGCCATCCACGCGATGCGTGTACGCCAGCTTTGCATCGCCGTCGGCATTCGTGAATTCGAAATCGGGTTCCAGGTGTTGCTCCGCAAAGACGTCCGCCAGCGGCCTGCCCCAGACGATGCGGCCCCTGCCATAACGATGCTCCTGTACTGCGACGCCGTCGCAATTGCCCCACAGATTCGCCGCGATGGCTTTGACCTGGCGGTCGCAGCGGGGGTAATCCTGGAGGCTGGGCGAATGTTGCGGGCGCGGGCCGATGACGGTCGCGCCTTCGCGCACGAGCTTGCGGATGCTCTCCAACAATGGCGGCGTCATGTTGGCGTCCCCGGGCGGCAGTACCAACACCGCGTAATTCGCGCCGTCGGCCAGCGTGAGCCGGCCGTTCCTGACCGCCGCGCCGTGCAGCAGCACGTCGGCGTCCACGGCGTCGTAATCGTAACCAGGGGGCAACGGCGGGTTGCACTCGGGCATCTCCACGGGCGCGCTTTGGCCGTCGAAATAGGCGGCGTCCTGCACGGGGCGGCCCTGTTGCAGCAGAAACTCGCACCGCGTGATGTAGGCGATCCACGGTTTGCCGTCCTGCCACCACGTCTCGGTGCGTTCAAAGTGGATTCCCCACGGGCCCATCGTCATTCCCGGCCAACGGTTCGTCCACGGCTGCATCGCGTACCGGTGAAAGGTGTAGCGGTTCACTCCCTCGCAAAACATCGAATCGCCGAGCGTCTTAAGAGAATAGGGGTCATTCTGCCAGCGCGCGTTTTGCGGACTGGAGGTGAACGACTCCGCGCCGACAATGGTCTTGCCATAGGTGTGTGCGACCGACGCCGCGAGCTTGACCGAGGGATCCCCCTCACTGCCCGCCCAGAATTCGCCCATCACCTCGCCCAACGACGCCCCGCATTGCAACGATTCATACGGCCCGGTGTAGGGTTCAACCGCGCTGAACAATCCATGCTCCCGGCATAGCTCCGAAAAATGGCCGTAGTAATTTTCGGCAAATAAATCGGCGATTGTGCGCCGCACGTCCCAGAGGAACCGCTCGGACACGGCGGGATTTTCCACCACGCGTCCGGTGAACGTGGGCAGGAATTTCACGGGATCGTAACCGCGGCGCCGCTCGAATTCCCGGCGGAAATCCTTCGTCCAGTTCTGGCCGCCCACTTCGTAGCTGTCAATCAGCGAACTATCCAGCGTTCGTCCGGCCAGCGGGCCGAGGTCATCGAGCGCCTTTTGCATAAAGCCATTCCAATGGGCGTCGAGGGCTGATTTGCTGAATTTGTCGCATTCCAATCCCAGGCCGCCCCAGGCAGCGGGATGGTTCTCCATTTCCGTCGGCGTGTAGCCGACACGCAAAATAATCCAATGCCCCGCCGGCGCGCGCCACCTCAGCCTGCCGTCGGCGTCCATCCGGGAACTGAGATCAACCACCCCGCGCAGCGGGACCGCGCCCGCCGTCGCCGTGTCGGCATCCCCGGCGGACGACACAAAGCCGCCGCTTTCGCCGTCCTTATCGTCAATGTCCGTGATGGCCAGCCGCGGAGACAAGGCGATGTCCGCCAGCGGAATGCTTTGATCGCCGGCCCGCGCGCCCAAGGCGTCGAACTGCACCCGCCAATACCGTGCCGCCACCGCCTGCTCACCCAATGAGACCACGATTGACTTCGGGCCTCGGCGGTCGAAGGCGAAAGTTTGCACGGAGCGAAAGGCCTCGCCGTCGTCCGATACCAGGATTTTTCCGCTGCACTCGGGCATTCCCGTGCCGCCGGTGATTTTCACCGAGCATGCCGAAAACGGCTGCGAAAATTCCAGTTGCGCAAACTGCGGCAGGCCGGATTTGGGGGCGGGCAATATGACAACGGTTTGGGCGTTGGCGTCGGTCAGTTTATTGCCCACGGCTTCGCCCGTGCTCACGGTGGCGACAGGCGAAAAATCGTTCATCTGCATCTCCTCGGCCGCTGGTTGGGGAAAGGCCAGCACGGCGATGTCGCGGTAAAAACCGAGCTTCGTCGGCGGCTGCGGCAGGATGGCGTCGAATCGGGACGGGCCGATGACCTGGACTTCGCTCGTGGTGACGCGTTTCATCGCGTTCGAGGGCGTGATCCACGGGCCGCCGCTACTTGACCAGCCGGCGCAGTTTTCGAGGCACAACTGGAGCCCGAGTTGGTTTGCCTCCTCCACGGCGAACTTGAAATCAGCGTGCCATGCCGGGCAGTTGAACTCGACCGGCCCGCGCGGGATGCCGCCGTCCACGTTTACGATGGTCGCGCCGCCCAAGCCGATGTCCTTCATCGCTTCCAAGTCGTCCTTGAGCCCCTCGGTGGTGATGTTGCCGTTCATCCAGTGCCACCACGTCTGTGGACGCGCTGAAGCGGGCGGGTTGAGAAAGCCTGATTCCAGAGCATCCGCCGCTGCGACTGACGGACCCAGGACCGGCAGGAGCGGCAAAAGAAGGAGCATGAAGTTTTTCATCGCCGACCAGGATAAAAAATTCGCGCGTCCATTGAAACAAAATCAGAGACGCTCGCCTTCAGGTTTTATATATCCCGGACTCATCATCAAAGACAGTTACTGGCGCTGGCCCAATCCGATCCGGCGTCGTGAGTGATCGCTGTCCATTTTTTCATAGTTCTCCGTTTCGTCAGTAATTTGGGAACTCGCCTTGCGTTGCTGCCGGAATCCATCGAACTGATACAAGAGCCTTCAGGAGGCCATATTCTCTCAGATGTCGTTCCAGCGGCCAACGACGAGGGCAGTGATCTTTTTTCAACCCTGGGTGGGTTGTTCGTAACGGACTGTCTCCCCGCCGTGGCAAAACGAATGCCAGCGCCATTGTGCCGCGCAGCCAAGTTATTCACAACCTCGCTTCGCTTCGCTCTCGGGGCCCGCTCCGCTCGGTCGTGGATAACTGTGGAAACCGTATCAGTTCGCAACAGCCACGTACACTTTCAAGCTGCCCGAAAAACTCAACATGACTTGGCCAGGGTTCGCAGCAACGCAGCCGCCAGCGCCGCCTGCCCGGCGTCCTTAATCTCCATCTTGGCGCCGCCGACCAACTCCAGCACCAATGGCTTCGTATTCCCGCTGCCTTCTTCCACCACCGCTTCCAACAGGCGCACAGTGCTGGACCGCCTAACCACGGGGGGCAGACCAGGTTCCCTCCGCCGCTTCGCCGCCCAGGTCGCCAGCGTCGGGTACTTGATGCCTATCAGTGCCGCAAACTTCTTCCCGCTCAAACTCGTCCAGCACTTGCTCCCGCCGTGCCGCCGGCGTTTGCATACGCCCCAGCTTGTCAGTCTTCAAGACCACTTCTTCTGCTTTGATCATATCCGTCATACCCCAACAGAGTATGACACTTATGACCCGAGGGAATAGTGGTGCTTGGCGTGACGCTTACAATAAAACAAAGTTGACGCCCAACGATGTCTGCTCGATTCTCTTGGCCCATAGTTGGAACGGTCGCATCCATCACCGAAAGCGAACTGAGAAGGTTGGAATGAAAAATATTCCAGAAACCTTTTCTTGTGTTGACCGGGACAGCGCTACGTGGCGGGCACTTGTCGGGTCGTAGCCCCGGCGAAGACCGAAGGCGTTTGGATGTTGAGTTTGATGTAGGCTGAACTTTCACTTGGTTCGTCAGCCGAGAAGCTGCTCCAGCGCTCGCTTTTTATTGGCACTCCCCGTGCTATGGTTGGCTCGTTGAGTTCATTTTAACTGTGGAAACCGTATCAGTTCGTAACACCTACTTACCTAACCATGCAGAGCTTTCAAAATAAATA
>JASHVW010000204.1 GCA_030044395.1 Verrucomicrobiia bacterium | reverse complement strand
GGCAGCATCGTCATCATTGGAACCAGGCACAGCAGCAAACCGCCGCCGCAAATGACACCCATTTCCTGGATGCCTTTGAAATTCGTGAAGGCCATGGCGATAAACGCCCCCGCCGTGGTCAGCGCGCCGGTGAAAATACCCTTGCCGGTAAAGACCATTGCCGTCGTCAGCGCGGGCGCGTTTTTCTGGCCCTTGCGCAATTCCTCCTCGTAGCGGGTGATTAAATGAACGCCAAAATCAATCGCCAGTCCGATCAGCATGGGCACGAAGGTGATCGTCAGAATATTCAAATGGCCGATGGACAGGGTGGTGAATGCCATCGTGTACCCCAGCCCGATGATCAGGCACAAGGTGGCTTTGATCGGACGCCCGGTTTCGTTGTAGCCGTAAATAAAAATCAGGGCGCACAAAAACAGCGATGCGATGCTCGCCTTGGTCATGTCCTTTTGTGATTGCAACATTTCGTCATAATCCAATACGGGCTCGCCGGTCAGTCCCACGTTCACTCCGGGCACTTCATTTTGGGTCAGGGCGATCAGCCGCCGCAGCTCCTCAATCGCGTCGCCGGTCAGCGCATCCGAGGGCGCGTGCGTGGTAAGCAGAAAGATCGTGTCATGGTCGTAGGTGATATACACGTCGGACACATCCGGGGCGCCGAACAACGAGGCCACGCCCGGCGACGGCGGGCGCCCTGGCATTTCCAGGCTTGACGTCGCCTGCGTCAGGATGCGGGTCAGGACGGGGAACGCCTGGAGCATGGATTCCGTCTGCGCGTTGGTGCCGCCCGAGGAGGTGCGGAAATCGGTGTTGATCTGCTCGAAAAAGGTGATGAGGTTGGTCGTCTGTGTAAATTGCCGGATAAAGGGCATGTCCACGCGCAGTGTATCTCTGATGTCCGCCAGATCGTCTTCTGGCACAAAAAACAATGCCTTGGTGCCCATCGCCGCCAGGTCATGCTGGTAAAAGACATCCCGGAACAAATTGGTTTCCACCGACATTTTCATCGCCAGCCGCTCGATGAATTGCCGGTTTTTTTCCGTGCTGTCGCTTTGCACCACTGCCACCAGGTCGTTTCCTTGTTGGGGAAAATCCCTCTGAAGCGCCAGGAAATTCCGTTCGTATTTCAGGTTTTTGCTCACCAAATCGTCGCGATTGGTGTCGAACTGCAAAAAGAAGACCGTAACCAAAACCCCAGCCACAAACAGGACGATCTGCGGCCAGACAAACCAGTGTCGGCGGTGAATCACTGCCGCCGCCAGTTTGCCCAACAGCCGCGCAAGCAAGGTGTCGCCGGTCAATGCCTTCATGCGTCAGGCCGCCTCGGGAAATTCACCGTTGGTAAACACTTCTTTCACATCGTCGTGCTCTTCAAGCGCGTCAATCAATTTCCCGGCGGCGGCCGCCGCCCCGGCGTCCGACAGCGGAACCATGATCGAGGCAAGGAAGGTGATTTCCGCAGATTCGGATTGGATACCCGCGCTCTCCATTTTTTGATGCACTGCTTCAAACATCGCCGGTTCGGTCAAAATTTCAAATCCTTGTTCGTCCGTCTTGAAATCCTCCGCCCCGGCCTCCAACGCCAGTTCCATCAACTTTTCTTCCGAAGCGGCTGATCGCGAGACGATGAACTGCCCCTTGCGTTGAAAAAGCCGGCTGACCGACCCGGGTGTGGCGATGGCCCCGCCGTTTTTCGTGACGATGCTGCGGATTTCCGCCGCGGTGCGATTTCGGTTATCCGTGCTGATTTCCACGAGCAATGCAACGCCGTGCGGCCCATAAATTTCGTAGGATAAATCTTCAAAGTTGGCGCCCTCGCCGCCGCCGGCGCCTTTTTTTATGGCGCGGTCAATGTTATCGGCCGGCATGTTGACCGCGCGGCACTTGAGCAGGACCATCCGCAGGCGCGGGTTCATCTGCGGATCGGCGCCGCCAACTTTCGCGGCCACGGAAACTTCCCGGGCCAGTTTCGAGAAAATTTTCCCGCGCTTCGCGTCCACCACCGCCTTGATCCGCTTCACTTTTGCCCATTTGCTGTGACCGGCCATTGTTTTAAATCATGGTTGATTGTTAACTGTTGAGAGACGATTCAGGCGTTGAGTCACGAGATTTCTGTTCTCTCAACTCCCTGCCATGCCAAGGCGGGCGACGGCTGGGTCGCCTCAAATCCCCTTCATTTCACCTGCGCCTCCACATAGACGGCCGTTCCGTAACAGAGGACCTCGGTGATGCCCGGCGCGATTTCCGTGGCATCGTAACGGACACCGATCACCGCGTTGGCGCCGAGTTCTCCAGCGTGCGTGAGCATTAAATTAAATGCGTCTTCACGCGCTCGCTCGCACAGATTCGTATAGAGCGAAATGTTCCCGCCAAAAATGCTTTGGATGCTCGCGCCGATATTGCCGATGACCGAGCGCGAGCGGACGATGATGCCGCGCACGACGCCGAATGATTTGGCAAGGCGATAGCCCGGCAATTCGAAAGTGGTTGTCGTTAAAGGATGGGTCAGGCTCATAACACACTTGATTGAACACCAGCGGAGCAGGCGGCAAAAGCCAAAAATTCGATGAGTTTGGCCTGTCAGGGCGAAAGAAACGAAAACACCGGCAGGTTCCGCAAGATCGTAAAAACCAGGGCTACCGCCAAATAGCTCCAGATGAATCCTGGCGCCAGGCGAAAAACCGTCCGCGGATTTTGCCGTTTTTGAAAGACGAAGCGGGCGCCCATAACCGCGGCAACGGCGATGGAACCGACGAACAGGGCGTTGTCGCGCAGCGCAATTTGCAAATTTCCGTGCAGGAGCGCGTAAAGCGCGCGTGTCGCCCCGCAACCCGGGCAATTCAATCCGGTCAATTGATGAAACAGACACGTCGGATAAAATCCGTATGTGCTCGGATTGAAAAAGAAGACCACGGCCAGGGCGCCGGCGATGACAAACGCCGAAACCGCGCCCGCAAACAGCGGCAACGACGGCGCGGCTCTTATCTTTGGCGGCACCGCATGTCGTCCTGCGTCAATCATGAGTTAAAGCGGTGGAGGTACCATTGGTAATGGAAATGGCCGGTGAAGATGGCGAAAAGAATCAAAGCCAGGGCGAGAATAATTCCCAAAATGGAAAGCGCCAGTCCGACGATGGCCATGCTGCGACCTTCGTAAATATGCGGATTTTGGTTGATTTGCGAGAGGCCAACCAGGGAAAAGACAATACCGAGGACGCCGAACAAACATTTGCAGCAGCAAACAATGGATAGCGCTCCAAAAATCAATCCAGCTGTCGCCCACCCGCTGATCTTGCGCGGTGCGGCGCCGGACAACGGCGGGATGGAGGGGGGGACCTGGGCCGCGAAACAGCCCGCGAACTCGGGAAATGCGCTCAACGGCCTCCAGGCCGCCGCACCATCGGCCAGTGCCTGCGTGTGCGCATTGGCCCGGCCTTCGGCAATCCATTGTTTGATTTGCTCGGCAGACACAGGCCCATACAGTCGTCCATCGGCTCCGACAATCTTATACATGGCAATTATTCGTTTTCGGACGTTGACCCGCCAACATCGGCGCAGACACCGCGTTTGGCGTCCCCCAGAAACTCTAACAGAATTTTTGACGCCGCGCCGCAAAAATTTTTCCGCGCTTCCGCCACGGCGTCCGATAAATTTTGTCCGCTCCGAAACAACAGGCGGTAAAGCCGTTTCAGCTCCATCCGCTCGGCCGCCGAAACATTCGCCCGGCGCAAGCCGATGACATTCAGGCCGCACATTTCATTTTCGTGCAGTGCCGTGCAAAATGGCGGCAAATCGGTGCTGATGGCCGAGCCTCCCTGCATTAATGCCAGCGTGCCGACGCGGCAAAATTGATGCACCAGGCAATTGCCGGATATGAACGCGCGGTCGCCGACTGCCGCGTATCCTCCCAGCGCCGCTCCGTTGGCTATAATGACATGATCGCCGACAATGCTGTTATGGCCCACATGCGAATTGGCCATAAGAAAATTATTCGAGCCGACGACTGTCTCGCCGTCCATTTTCGTGGAGCGATGGACGGTAACGTGCTCGCGGAATACGTTTCCTTCGCAAATGCGCAGGCGCGTCGGCTCATTCTTATATTTCAGATCCTGCGGTGCGTCGCCAATGACGCAGCCGGCGTGAAAGGTGTTGTTCGCCCCGATTTTCGTGTGACCGGTCAGATAAACATGCGGCCCCACCACGCAATTCGGGCCTACCTCGACGCCCTCATCAATCACGGCATACGGCCCTACGCGGACACTTGCGTCCAGTTTCGCTTTCGGATGGATGATGGCGGATGGATGAACCACGGTAACCAAGGTGGAGGAATCGTTTTGATTGCCAAGTTCAAAAATAGTGGCAAAAAAAGTCAAAATTTGGCGAAACATCAGCTCAGGCATGGCTGGATGGTCCCATCCAGTTTCGCTTTTGAGAAAATCAGAAATCGCAAATCAAAGCTGCGTTGGCCTGCCGTATGCTTCTCCAAATGCTTTGCCGAAAATCGAATCTCCGTTCTTATGAAAGCAAGGAACACCTGGAACATTTGTTTCGCCGTTTTTTTGATATTGCTGTCAAACAGGACTTCGCCGGTTTCTGCCCAAACCTATGATTTCACCACGCTGGCCGGGTCGGCCAGCCAGGGCAGCAACGACGGTACGGTTGCCAATGCGCGATTTTTTGCGCCGCAAGGCGTCACTGTGGATGTTCAGGACAATGTCTATGTCGCGGATTCGGACAACAGTGACATTCGCGAAATTACGCCGGCCGGTGTCGTCACGACCATCGCCGGCCAGGCCGGCGTTTCGGGTTATGCGGACGGCACGGGTACCAACGCGTTGTTTTTTCTCCCCAAAAGCATCGTGGCCGATGCCAGTGGCAATCTTTACGTCGTGGACACGTGGAATGAGGTGATCCGGAAACTGACCCCTGCCGGGTCAACGTGGGTGGTCAGCACTCTGGCCGGCCAGGCTGGAGTGGCTGGCTTCGCCAATGGCGCCGGTACCAACGCGGCCTTCAACCAACCCACCTTTGCCACCGTGGATGGCGCCGGCAATCTTTACGTCGCCGACCAGGACAATGATGTGATTCGCAAAATCACGCCTCTCGGGCTGGTTTCCACCATCGCCGGCCAGGTTGGGAGCGACGTCAGCCTTGACGGCACGAACGACACCGCCCAGTTTGCCAGCCCGGACGGTATCACCGTGGATGGTCTCACCAATCTTTACGTGACCGACGGTGACAACACCATCCGCAGAATGACTCCCGTGGGGACCAACTGGGTGGTCACCACGATTTCCGGGCAGGCTAATCAGTACGGAAGCGCCGATGGCCTGGGAACCAACGCATTGTTTTCGGGACCGGCGGGGCTGACGGTTGACACGAACGACAATCTTTACGTCGCGGATGCATTCAACAAAACCGTCCGCAAACTTGCGCCCCTCGGAACAAACTGGATGGTCAGCACGCTGGCCGGACAGGCGGGCGCCCAGGGTTCGGCCGACGGCACGAACAGCGCCGCGCGCTTCGGTTCACCCATCGGGCTGGCCACGGACAACGCCGGCGATGTGCTGGTGGCCGATGTCAACAACAACAACATCCGTGAGATCACACCGGTCGGCACCAATGGTGTGGTCACCACCCTGGCCGGCATCGGTCCAGGCGCCGCCGATGGCCCGGGTTCCGAGGCCCGGTTCTGGAGCACGACCGGTATCGCCGTGGACGCTTCCAATAATGTATTTGTGGCCGACGCCTACAACAGCACCGTCCGCGAAATTGCGACGAACGGGGTCGTCAGCACGATCGCTGGAATGGCTGGCAGTCCCGGCAGCAGCGACGGCACCAACTCGCAGGCCCGGTTCTATTACCCGCAGGATGTCGCCGTGGACAATCACGACAATGTCTATGTGGCCGACATCTTCAATAACACCGTTCGCAAAATGACGCCGACTGGAACGAACTGGGTTGTCACCACCCTGGCCGGGAATTCCAGCGCCCCGCCGGCTGAAACGGACGGCGCCGGCACCAACGCCCTTTTTTACAATCCAACCGGCATCGCCGTGGACGCAAACACCAATCTCTATGTCACCGACAGTTCCGGCGAGACCATCCGGAAAATCAGCCTCGTCGGCACGAACTGGGTGGTCACGACCATCGCCGGTTCCGCGCAGACGAGCGGCAGCACCAACGGTATTGGCACCAACGCGCTGTTTTTTGAGCCGCATGGCATTGCGGTGGACAATGCATCAAATGTTTATGTGGCGGACACCGTCAATGACACCATCCGAAAACTGTCACCCCTCGGCACGAATTGGGTGGTCACCACCATTGCCGGACAACCCGGCATCAGCGGCAGTTCGGACGGTCCTGGCGCCAATGCGCTCTTTTACTTTCCTGAAGGCATCGCCGTGGACAAAATCGGAAACCTCTATGTTGCGGATTCCTTCAACGATACTTTGCGCCGCCTCACTCCATCCGGGACCAATTGGATTTCCAGCACCATCGCCGGGCAGGTCCAAATCCCGGGCAGCGCCGATGGCATTGACACCAACGCGCTGTTCTACATTCCCGAAGGGATTGCGCCGGACAATTCCGGGGACCTTTATGTCGCGGACACTTACAACAATACGGTTCGGCTGGGCCGGGTCATTTCCGGTCCCCCCTTGCAAATCAGCTTCGCTGGCGCCCAACTGCTGTTGTCCTGGCCGGACACCGGCAACTACACCTTGCAGACCAACGGCAGCCTATCCGCGGCGGGCTGGGCCGATTGCGGCAATGCTTTCACCACGGCCAATGGCACGAACAACGTTGCCATCACGCCCGCGAACGCTCAACTCTTCTTCAGGCTGGCCGGCCCTTAGTGGTCTGAGGTGTAAATACGATGCAATTCAATCTCGCGCGAAGGCCTCGCTGAATTTACGATATACGATTTATGATATATGATTTTGAATTATAGCCGCAAAGCTGCACAAAAGGCACAGAATTTAGACGCGAACCCCGAAACCTTCGGGGCAGGTTAAGCTCTCGGAAGCTACGGCGGACAGGACGGAGGGCAGGCGCGAATTTGTCAGGCGGAAGAGAACGGTAGAGACAGGAAGCGCACGATCAATTTTTCAGTATTATGAATTCTGCCTTGCCTTATTTTGTTTTTAACATAGCAATATCTGATGTAATAAGATTTTAACAATCATATTGCTTATCACAGCCGAAAGTGATAAAGTACAAGCGTCAGTTGAAAATCATATGGATGGGAAATCTGGAACAGGTATTTAGATGGAAGGACAGATATGAAAAATATCGTGGGAAGTATTTTGGTCGGTTTGGGAATCTTCATG
>JASHVW010000015.1 GCA_030044395.1 Verrucomicrobiia bacterium | reverse complement strand
ATAATGTCGTTAATCACACTGCCGACGGCCTCGTCATCAGCGGCGTCAGCAGGAATGATCCCGTCGCCGTTAAAGTGAGTCGCGGCAAATATTTTGGCCGTGTCACTCACCTCCTCCAGACCGATGGCGGTTGCGTCCTTTTTACCGAGATTGACAAGGATTTGCTTTGCGGAAGCAAGAATCTGCCTTCCCTCCGGCACGCCGTCGTTGATCGCAGCAAGAGGCAACACCGGGGAACCCCGAATCAAATCATCGGGGTTTTTCAGCAAGCCAGTCACCCATTTCGCGGCGGCGATGACTTCGGGCGCGCGCACCCGGCCATCCTTGTCCGTGTCCACCAGATCCAAAGTGCGGCTGTCAAATTCCAACCCGCGCGTCGGGCACGCCAGCGCCACCCAAAGCTTTTGGTCCAGTTGATCGAGATTCGCCAGGTCGCCGCCGGTTTGAAGCCTCACCTGGTCAAAACCACCGGCGCGAAAAAACCGCCAGCGATGGGAGGACGTCGCCGTATTTTGCATAATTCAAATCATGCTTCCGATAAAACTCAGTCGTTGGCGCGCGCGACCGTGCCGCTGCCAGCCAATCTTCAATCCAACCCTCTCAAACTGCCGTTATTTAAGACGGTAGGATTCTAGTCGGCAAGACTGAAACGTTGTACAAAACTTGTACGCGATGGCCGCTGCTGTCAGGCGTGCTTCGACTGCCCAGGGAGCGGATAAAATTTCGCCCGGTCCAGGAGCAACGATTTTTCGGATGAGGCATAGGCGACATCGGTGCGGCAATATTTTACCAGATTGTCAAAGAATGTCCGCCCCATGTTTGGCCTTCTCATAATAAATCGGATTTCCCGTCAATTTGCTCAATGTGCCAAACTCAATCAAGTACGTGCCGATTTCGGCGGGATTGCTGTCGGTGCCGCTGACAGCGCCGGTTTTGAGGATTCTCATCCGGACACCAGCGTTGGCTCCAAAGGTCTCAAGCGGCTGGGCAACACCCGCAAGCTCTTGCGCGAGCAAATCTATGGCTCGCTGAGAAGCGAAAGGGTTTATCTGCTGGATCCTAACAAAAAGTTCGTCCCGGCAAACTGAGGCAAAAAAACGCTTTTAATGAAAAAACTTGTCTAACCACATACCTGTCCATCCGTGGCTAAACACTTTGGTCGCGGCTCCGCCGTGCCAAGTCCTTCGTGTGTTTCCCGATTATTTCTCGTCTTCCGTTGACTTCTTTAGCGTAAAATAAAAACGCGGCCCCACCGCGCCATCCTCTTCATACCCGCATTGCCCGTCCTGCAACTCCACCAGCCGTTGCACGACCGACAATCCCAGGCCCCGGGTGCTGTCGGGCCGATGCAACGAATCGAACGGTTGAAACAACAGGCCCCGGCCCTGCCCCGCCACTCCCTTGCCGTTGTCGTGTATCCAGAATCGGTAACCGTCCTTTTCGGGACTCCAGCCCAGTTGAATCTCCAATCCACCGTGTCGAAGGGCGTTGGCCAGAAAATTCCACCAGATAAACTCCAGCCAGCCAGGCACCCCCGCCACCTCCGGCCACGTGTCCGGCGCCGTCACCGTCGCCCCGCGTGCCGCGCACTGCCGTTCCAATTGTTGCCTGGCGCCCCAGACAATTTCGCCCATGGCAACTCGTTCCATCGCCGGCGGATTGGCCGTGGCCTTGGCGAGGACGCTGAAGGACTTGATGAGCCGGCTCAGTTCGTCCATGGATTGCGACAACGAACGGAACGCTTCCGCCGCCGTCTCGTCTTTCCCCAGTGTTTCCTTGAGCAATTCCAGCGAAACCGAGACGCCGCCGAGGGATGTGCGCAAATCGTGGCTGACCCTCCGCCCAATCGCCAGCAAATCGCCGCGCAATCGCGTATTCTCACGCTCGAGCCTCTCAATGTCGCCTCGGGATTTCTTTTTCGACGGCATTTATTCCAATCCAATTTTTTTCCGCTTGCGGTACAGGGTCGCCTGGTCAATGCCAAGAATCTCCGCCGCCTCAGTCAGGCTCTTGCTCCGCTCCAGTATTTTCCGCAAATGCGCTTCCTCAAGTTGTTCAAGCGAAATCAGCGAGCCAACCTGCGGCACATGGCCCCCATTGGGGGCGCCCACCGATGTTTGCCCCCGCATTTCGGCGGGAAAATCTTCCGGCGTCAGCTTGTCGCTCCGCGCCAGAATGACGGCGCGCTCGATCGCATTGCGCAATTCGCGCAGGTTCCCGGGCCAGGAATATCCCATGATCAGAGTCATCGCCTCGGGGGAAAGACCCTCCATCTTGCGGCCGCATTGATCGGAAAAATATATTTCATAGTGCTCCGCGAATCGCACCAGGTCGGCATCCCGCGTCCGGAGCGGCGGCATCTCCACCGCAATCACGTTCAGCCGGAAATACAAATCTTCCCGAAAAGCGCCTTCAGCCACGCGCTTCTTCAAATCCCGGTTGGTCGCCGCAATCACCCGCACATTCGCCCACCGCGTGACATTTTCCCCAAGCCGCTCGTATTCCCGCTCCTGCAGCAGCCGCAGCAGCTTGGGTTGAATTTCCATCGGCAGATCCCCGATTTCATCCAAAAACAATGTTCCGCCTTCCGCCGCCCGCACCTTGCCCCAATGATCCTTGATCGCCCCCGTGAACGACCCTTTCACGTGCCCAAAAAGTTCGCTCTCTAAAAGCTCCTTCGATAAACTCGGGCAACTCACGGTCACAAATGGCTTGTCGGCCAAATGGCTCTTCTCGTGAACCGCCCGCGCCGCCACGCTCTTCCCCGTCCCCGTGTCGCCGAAGATCAGAATGGACGCCGGCGTCTTCGCCGCCCGCATCAGCGTGTCCATCGCAGCGCGCATTACCGGCGTGGTGAAATCGAATATCGGCTCGATATTTTGCGATTTGGTTTCAACCACTTCCTGTTCCAATCGCTCGATCCGCTGGCTCATTTGACGAAGACGCTGCAGGCGCGCCAGCACCGTCGTGAATTGTTCCCGTTGGAAGGGCTTTTCCAGAAAATCCACAGCGCCCCGCCGCATCGCTTCGACAGCATGTTTGATGCTTCCCTGCGCCGTGAACATTGCCACCGGCATTTGCGGGTATTTTCTCAGAATCTCCGTCAGTACCTCCAACCCATTTTCTTCGCCGAGGTTCAAATCAAGAAGCACGGCGTCCCATTTATCCTCCTTGAGCCATTCGATTCCCAATCTGCCGGACTCAACTCCCTCCGCATAATGGCCCGATTCGTCAATCAAAAAGCAGGTGGCGTCACGAAAGGTCTTGTCGTCGTCAATTACTAAAAAGTCCATAAACTCCCTTGTTCATTTTGCTTTTGGGAGCCGTATCGAAAATGTGGCTCCCTTCCCATGCTCGCTTTGGCAGGAAATCTCTCCTTCCATCGCCCGAATCAGCTTGCGG
>JASHVW010000203.1 GCA_030044395.1 Verrucomicrobiia bacterium | reverse complement strand
GGGCGGTGGATTGGTATCGGAGAGGAACATCATACCGGTCACGCCGGCGGTTGGTGACGAAACATCCCTCCAGGTCTGGAAATCGGTTGTGCGTTCAAGCGTATAAACCCAGTTGGTCGTTGCGCCGAACTGGACAGTGCCGGATGTGGCGGTGAAGATTTGTACCACCGGCAATGGGTTGGCAAAGGTGAGGTCTGTGACCGTCCCATGCGCGAGGATCGATCCCGCGTAAATGACGCCATCATATTCGTTGGTATCCTGTCCTTCCTGGCTGTAGCTGTTGATGGAAAAGGTGTCCACGGCAAAATTGTCAAAATCCGGCCCCAGAATGGCGGGTTGAAGAGGGCTGAGCGGGACGCCGTTACTGGTTACGGTCGTATACATGGTCTGATTGTCAGCCGTGTAGATCATGGTGGCATGATAAACGACGCCTGTGGCTAAAGTGAACGGTACGGTGATGAAGGTTTCTGGATAATTATTTTCACTCGAAACGATGGGAGTGGAAACGGAATTGGAGTAACCATCCCATCCTGGAAAATAATCGAACTCGACGATGTCGGGTGCCTGGTACCCGCTTCCGATGATAAAATTTTCGTTGGTCGCTTCGTTATAATTAAGCAGGCCGATGGCGAGCTGGAAGGTGCCAGGATATAGAGGTTCAAGGCCGATGGCAATGTCATGCAGTCGGAGGGTGAAGGCGAGCATGAAATCATTCGTCTCGCTCAAAGTCATGCCGAGCGGATGATAGAAATAGCTGTTTGACTGGGAGGAATCCCAGGTGACGGCGAGATCCTGGTTGGTGGAGTTCCATTCAAAGAGATTGGTGTCGCCAAAAGTTTGCCAGCCATCGAGGGCGGGGTTATTGGTGAAAGTCTCATTGATGACAAGGGCATGACAACGAACGGAGACGAAGACAAACAGGCCGGCAAACGCCAGTGTGGTACGGATTTTTTTCACTTTTTGGTCTTTCTATCAGTCCGCGCAAACATTTATGCGCAGATGGTTTTAGCCTGCCTATTTCACAGTTCCAAGCTCAACAGACCGTTGAAACGGTTTGATCTCCCTGCTGCGCTTTGCACCGGGCTAAAGCCACGGCGTTGATGAGATCACAATGTCACAGTGAAATTTGCAAGCTGGTTAAGAGACCAGAGGGGAGGCGAAGGAATTATTAAAAATAAATAGCCTTCACTTCCACAAAACGGAGAATGAAGGCATTCACGAATCCGATCGGAAACGGTCCGACGGGCTGGCCTCATCCTTCTCTTTGCGGAGAAGTTGCCGGAGGAAGAGGAGAGTGGACACTTGATGCTAAACGCTCGATTCAAGTCTCTCTCAACTTTCTTCAACCAGCGACGAGCGCAATCAAACCGGTATCCTGACTTGGGCTTCAGACCGCCTTCCGCCTTCCCGGTGAACCGGTGGCATAGGAATTTGTAGCCGTCACAGTGGCGCAACCGTCTCCGATTTTCACGGAGTTCCCTGACATTTGATTGCCCGGATTTTCAAAGAACAATTACACTGTTACACCGAAAAAAACTTTTGCCAAGAAAAAAAGAGTGGAAATTAGTCGCCGATGACACCATAACTCCTCGTGGGCGAAAATTGAGTGCTGGAGCCTTGGAGTTATTGACGGAACGGCAAATCGTTCGGGGATATTCCGCGCAACAAGTCAGCTCTTGCAAGGCATTGCCCTGGCCGATGATGTGGCGCTTTCCGCGCAATCCACCCCGTAGAACTGACGGGTTGCAAACGATTGAATCAAGCGCAGGGCCTGGTGAAAGCCGGATTGCGTTCGCCGTGAGAATTTCTCGCCAAAATCGAATCGTTCGGCGGATATCGTCAGCCACCAGGCTTCGGGGGCATGATTATAGACGTCGCGGGCAAGGGCGAGCATTGTGTGCGGGTCAGCGGCGTGCGCCATCAGTTGTGTGGAATCGCAAGGCTCGAGCTTGCGGAATTGGACTTGCGTGGGCGAATCCATCGCGGCATCCACGAAAACAACTGTGTGCGCCTGTGAAATGGGTTCGGCGTGCTCCGGTGACAGTTGTTGGCAAATCATCGTGCGCACTCCGGGCAACCGCCGCGCGCCAACGGCCTCGGCCACTTTCGGTCCCACCCCATCATCGCTCCGCAGCGTGTTGCCGTAGCCGATCACGAGCAAATCAAATTTCATAAATCATCCGCGCGCGGCCTCAGCCATCACCTTGCCGTCCGGGGCAATCAACCGGACGTGCAGGGGCATTTGACCCACTGCGTGGGTGGAACAACTCAAGCACGGGTCATAGCAACGGATGCCATGCTCGATGCGGTTGAGCATCGGTTCGGGTATTTCATCGTCATTCCACGCGCCGAGGTAATGCCGGGCAATTTGGGCGACGGTGCGATTCATCGCCAGGTTGTTCTGGCCGGTCGCCACGATTAAATTCACCTTTTGCAGCAAGCCGCCACGGTCAACGGTATAATCGTGGAACAAGGTGCCGCGTGGCGCTTCGCTGGCGCCCACTCCGCGCAGTTGGTTGATGCCGGCATCCGCGCGCAAATCACGGCTCGACAGCCCCGGGTCCTCGAGATAACGCTCGACCCACTCGAGACACGCAAGTATTTCGATCAACCTCGCGTAGTGGTACAGAAACGACGACGTGACCGCGCCGTGACCCATGCGTTTGAAATGTTTCAATTCGGCATCGGCCTTTGGGACGCCCATTTGCTCGGAGACATTCAGCCGCGCCAGCGGTCCCACACGATACATTCCCGCCGGAAATCCGAGCGGTTGGTAATACGGAGATTTAAGATAGGACGCGCCTTGCACGGATTCGCTGATGAACTCGAAATACTTTTGCGGATTCAATTGATCGGCGATAATGCTGCCGGTGCTGTCGGTAAAACGCAACTTGCCGCCGTGGTGCTCCCAAGTCCCGTCTGGCCCAACGAGTCCCATGAAGAGTGAGGGGAAATTCCCGAAAATCTGCATTTCGCGTTGGTGGTTTTGCAATGTCTTTTTGAAGAGGTCCAGTGCGGTTTGCGTTGTCAGATACGCTTCCACCAGCCAGCCGCGGATTTTTTTCCGGCCTTCCTCGCTCAACGCCGTTCGCACTCCGCCGGGCACCGCCCAGGCGGGATGAATTTTTCTGCCGCTGAGGGTTTCAATAATTTCCTGTCCGAATTGGCGAAGGCGGATTCCGGCGCGGGCGAGATCCGCGTTGCTGGCGATTAAACCAAACACGTTCCGCCGTGATTGTGGTGTTTCCCAGCCGAGCAGAAAATCGGGCGCACTCAAATGAAAGAAGCTCAGCGCGTGGCTTTGGATGAACTGTCCCAGATTCAACAATCGGCGCAATTTGTCCGCCGCGGGCGGAATATTGACCGCCATCAAGGCGTCGCCGGCCTTGGCAGACGCCAAGGTGTGGCTCACGGGGCAAATGCCACAAATCCGCTGGGTAATCCCGGGCATTTCCGTGTAGGGCCGGCCTTCGCAGAATTTTTCAAAACCGCGAAATTCGACGACATGAAATTCAGCGTCCGAAACATTTCCGTCGTCGTCCAGAAAAATACTGATTTTGGCGTGCCCTTCGATGCGGGTTACCGGGTCAATGACAATACGTTTTGACATAGTTATAAAAATCCTAACGGCTGAGTGCGAATGAATGACCAAGGTCGCTCACGGTCACATTCGTCATTGTCACGACAGGTTTTGCACCAGGCGAAAGCCGCGGTGTTAATGAGAGCAGTGATTTTCATGCGTGAAAATTTCCGCATCATTGTGATTCAGTCAGCCAAATTTCAGATTGGCGCCTTCCAGCTTCGGTTCCTTGCCTCCGAGCACTTGCGTCATCAGCGCTTTGATACGATCGGCTGGCGGCGGGCAACCCGGCAAAAAGTATTCGACGCTGACGGCCTCATGCACCGGTGTCACCCGCTCAAGCAATCGCGGCACAATGCCGTCGGCCTTCGGAATGGCGGGATTATTCTGCGCATTTTCGACATAGGCGCGCTGCAAGATATTTTCCACGTTGTGCAGGCCGAGTTTGTTACGGAGCGCCGGCACGTTCCCGGTGACGGCGCAGTCACCGAACGACACCAGGACTTTTGTCCGCGCGCGGATTTTATGAAGGATTTCCAGGTTGTCCTCGTTGCAGACGGCTCCCTCAATCAGGCAGACGTCCACGTTTTCGGGATATTCCTTCACGTCCACGACGGGGCTGTAGACCAGTTCGATTTTACCGGCCAATTCGATGAGGAATTCATCGAGGTCGAGGAAGGACATGTGGCATCCGGCGCAGCCGCCCAGCCAAACGGTGGCAACTTTCAAACGATCCATTGTTTTTTCTCCCGTGCGTTGACGATGAATTCCAGTTTGTCGCGGTCGTGCACCATTTCGGCCACCGTCGAGCCTTTATGGAACAATGCTCCCGTGGGGCAGGACATCACACATTTGCCGCATTCAGTGCAGGAATCGGACTGGCCCCACGGTTGGTTCAAATCGTTGATGATGTTTGCGCTCGCGCCGCGGCCCGAGACATTCTTCGTCCCCGCGCCCTCGATATGCCAGCAGACGCGCACGCAACGCGCGCAGAGAATGCAACGGTTATGGTCCATCCCGAAAAGACGGTGAGTCACGTCCACCTTCCATTTCGGAAAACAATAATCGTAACGGACATGTTCCATTCCGTGTGAATACGCCAGCGTCTGCAGTTCGCAATGGCCGTTGGACACACATACCGCGCAGACGTGGCTGCGCTCCGCAAACAGCAACTCAAGCGTCATGCGGCGATACTTTTGCAAACGTTCGGAATTGGTTTTTAATTCCATGCCCTCGCTGATTTTTGTCGTGCAGGCGGGGAGCAATTTGGCGATGCCGGCCACTTCCACGAGGCATAGCCTGCAGGCGCCCACGTCATAGACGCCTTCGAGATGGCATAGCGTCGGAATTTCGATGCCATGATCGCGTGCCACTTGCAAAACGGTTGCGCCTTCCTCGGCGCTGACCTGGGTTCCGTCAATAGTTAGAGTTTTTGCTGCCATAAAATTAAATCCGTTATTTCAAAGCCCTCGCTTCGCCGTTTTCATACCGGCCGAATTCTTCCGGCTGGAGCAATTCCTCGTATTCCTTCCGGAAAAATCGCAGCGTGCTCAACGTCGGATTCGGCGCAGTCTGTCCCAGTCCGCAGAGGCTGGTGTGGCGCACCATGTCGCACAGCTCTTCGAGTTTTGCCAGGTCGTGCCCGGTGGCCTTGCGATTCAAAATCTTTTCGAGCAGATGAAGCATTTGCTGCGTGCCCGCGCGGCAAGGGACACATTTGCCGCAAGATTCATCCACGCAGAATTCCATGAAGTATCGCGCCACGTCCACCATCCGGGTGGAATCGTCCATAACGATCATGCCGCCCGAGCCCATGATGGAGCCGAGTTTCATCAGTGAATCGTAATCCACCGGTGTGTCTAAATGTTGGGCGGGAATACAGCCTCCGGACGGTCCGCCCGTTTGAACGGCTTTGATTTCGCGTCCGTCGGGGGCGCCGCCGCCCATCTCCTCAACGATTTGCCGGAGCGTCGTGCCCATCGGCACTTCGATGAGGCCGGTGTTGTTGATTTTACCCGCCAGCGCGAACACTTTTGTGCCTTTGCTCTTTTCCGTGCCAATGGAGGCAAACCACTCCGCGCCTTTCCGGTAAATCGGCGGCACGTTGGCAAACGTCTCGACGTTGTTAATCAATGTGGGGCAGCCCCACAAGCCGCTTTCGGCGGGAAATGGGGGGCGCGGGCGCGGGGTGCCGCGCTTGCCTTCGACGGATGCCATGAGGGCGGTCTCTTCGCCGCAGACGAACGCTCCCGCGCCGATGCGAATGTCTATGTTAAAGTTGAATGGAGATTCAAAAATGCTGCTGCCGAGCAGACCAAGTTGTTTTGCCTGTTTGATGGCCGTTTGCAATCGCTTGATCGCCAGTGGATACTCGGCGCGCACGTAAATGAAGCCCTGATTTGCGCCGACGGCGTAGGCGGCGATCGCCATTCCTTCCAAGACACTATGCGGATCGCTTTCCAAAACGCTCCGGTCCATAAACGCGCCCGGGTCGCCCTCATCCGCGTTGCAAATGACGTATTTCTGCGCGCTCTCGGTTTTGGCAACTGTGCCCCATTTGATGCCGGTGGGGAACCCCGCGCCGCCGCGGCCGCGCAATCCGCTTTTAACCATTTCCTCGACGACTTGTTTTGGTGTCATTTCGCGGAGGACGGTGAGGAGAGCTTGGTAGCCTTCGACAGCGATGTAGGCCTCGATGCGTTCGGGATCAATCTCGCCGCTGTTGGCCAGCACAATGGACATCTGCTTCTTGAAAAATGGATGGTTCCAATCACCGCGTTTGATCCCTGTATTGCCGCCTTTGAGCGTCTGGACCAGTTCGAGCGCATTTTCCGGCGTGACCTTTTCGTAAAGCGCGTTTTGAGAATCCACGCTTACGAGCGGGCCTTCGCAGCATAGTTTCATGCAACCCACGCCGCGCACTTCCACGCCATCACTCAATTCCGCCTCGTTGACTGCCTGCTCGAGGTTCTTTTTGACCGCTTCGGACTTGGAGGACATGCATCCGGCGGCCATGCAGCAGCGGATGACGATTTTCTTCCGCGCTGCCTGTTCCTTCTCGGCAATCACGTTGAGGTCTTCATTGACCATGTGAAATCCATCCTTTCACTTGTTCGAGCGCGGTTTCGGGAGTTTGACGGGGCGTGACGGCACCGTCATAGATCACCGCCGGCGCAATGCCACATGCGCCGATGCAGCGGGCCGTCAGTAGCGACAACTCATTGTCCGGGGTTGTTTCGCCGGCTTTGATTTTTGCCCTGGCCTCCACGGCTGCGAGCACTTTGTCTGCGCCCTTGACGTAACACGCGGTGCCAAGGCAAACGACGCAGGTGTGCTTGCCCTGCGGCTTGAGCGTGAAGAAATGGTAAAAGGTCGCCACGCCATAGACACGGCTAGGCGGCAATTTCAGTTTGAAGGCGACGAACAGGAGCAAATCGTCTTCCAGATATCCGAACAATTCCTGCGCCTTGTGTAGAATTTCGATGAGGGCGTCGTGTCGGAATTGGTATTTTTTCATGAAGGCTTCAAGGATTTTGAAGCGTTTGTCGCCGCTGGCGTGTTGCATGACGCGCTCGACTGAATTCGGTTTCTCTTGTAGAAGTGCCGGCATAACTTATTTAAATTGACCGAGTGAAATGTATTAACCCGGCTTGGAAACCTCTCCACGTCTTTTGGCTTTAATTGCACCTTTTTTGCACGAGGAACCGCGGATGGAAATGGAATGGCGAGGAAGGTGCAATCCGAATGCTGAAGCTGACCGAAAAGTCAAAATGGCGCGGGAATACTTGCCCTCCTGTCGCTCAGTCCTGAAAACCGTTTTCCAACTGACGATCCAGGCGAAGCTGGTAGGCGCAATCCGGGCAGACGCTGTGCGTAAAATTCATGTTCAGATGCTCCAGAAGAAATAGCTCCGGCGGCTTCCATTGATTACGTTCATCCCGGATTTTCTTGCAATTCGAGCAAATGGGCAGATATCGCGTTTCCGCCGCCGCCGGCAATTTTAATGTTTGGGCCAGGCGTTGTCTTTGGGACCGCCGCTCCTCCGCCTCATGCAGCGCATGAAGCACGGCGATTGGCAGATAATCCAGTTGGCTTTTCCGCACATAATCCGATACCCCGCCCATTAGTTTTTCGACCTCCATTTCCCGCGATAACGCATTGGTCACAAAAATAAATGGCACGTCGGGACATCGTTCCCGAGCCAACTCCAGGGCTGTCAGGCCGTCAAAGTCCGGAAGACCATGATCCGATAGAATGACGTCCGGCGAATGCTCCAGGCCCTCCATAAACGCCTCGCGCGTGTCCGCACGATGCGTTTGTACTGATAGGCCGGCATTGCGCAATTCGTTTTCCGCACGGATTACGTCCGGGACAAGGTCCTCGAGAAATAAAATGCGAATCTCCCCTTTTCATTGAAGGAATGGGTTAGCCGGTTTTGTGCCACGCAGAAAGATTTTTTTTGTTCCAATCAGATTGCATTTCATCCGCAGCCGTAACGATAACCGTTATTAAGATTTTTTGTTTCATGCAAAATGCAGTGACAGGCGCAAAACAATTGCAACTCCGTGAGGAAAAAATGCGCTTTGATCGTCTTTTCTGCCACCAACTGCCGCGCTTGCAATCCCTTTCCCGTTCTGTTTATTAACACTGTTACGGCACCTCCAAGCGATAGAATTGTTCCGGACCGGCGTTCCAATTGGTAAAACCAAAATTCGGCGCGCTGTCGGTGATTCTTCCCAGCGTCGTCCAATTCTCCAGCA
>JASHVW010000202.1 GCA_030044395.1 Verrucomicrobiia bacterium | reverse complement strand
AGCCTGCTGCCGCCCGGCGTAGCGCGCTGCGAGGGTATTTTTGACGCGGGCGAAGTCGTCCGCATTTGCGATTTGGACGGGATGGAATTTGCGCGGGGCATATCCAAATTCAACAGCGAGGAAATCCGCGGCAGGAAACTGGCGCGGGTGGAAGTGGTGCATCGCGATGACCTGGTGATTTTGTGAAGCAGCCTGCCATCAACGATTTGCTGCGGGTCATGGCGCGGCTTCGGTCGCCGGCGGGTTGTCCGTGGGACCGCGAGCAGACGCACTTTACCCTGCGGCGTCATGCGATTGAGGAGGTCTATGAATTGATTGATGCCATCGAGGCGCGGGATGAC
Organism: Verrucomicrobiia bacterium; assembly: GCA_030044395.1. Lineage (GTDB taxonomy): Bacteria > Verrucomicrobiota > Verrucomicrobiia > Limisphaerales > UBA11358 > UBA11358. The sequence continues at coordinate 5,116 of JASHVW010000202.1, read as the reverse complement.
CACGAAATGGCCGAGGAATTGGGTGATTTGCTGTTGCAGGTGGTTTTTCACTGCCAGCTCGCGCGCGAGCGCGGCGCGTTTGACTTTGAAAAGGTCTGCCATTTGATCGTGGAAAAGCTCATCCGCCGGCACCCCCACGTTTTTGGAGAGACGAAAGTCAAGAGCGTGGATGAAGTCTGGACGAATTGGGAAAAGATCAAACATGCGGAGAAGCACGGCACCGCGCGCGCCCGGAATTCGGCGCTGGATGGCATTCCCAAACATTTGCCGGCTTTGATGCGGGTGGAAAAACTGATCAAAAAGGCGCGCAAAGCCAATCTGCTTCCAGGCGGCAAATCGAAGGCGCGCGGGTCCAGGGCCGAAATGGGCCGGAAATTGTTTGCGCTGGCCGCGTTGGCCCAGTCGCGTGGATGGTCGGCGGAGGAATTATTAAGCGCGGAAATCAAAAGGCGCGAGCGCGGGCTGCGACGGCGTGAAAATGTTTGAGGGATTGACAGCCGCCGCAACTGGCGCGATATTGTGGTGTTTAATAATCGGAGTCATATATGAAAACTTTAAGTGTTCAAAAATGGTTCGTGGCAGTCGGCGTCGCCGCTTTTCTGGCGGCCACCGCGATGGCCCAGAACAACGCGCAAACGCCTGATATTTCGGTCGTGAATTCCACCGCGCCGGCGTTGGCCAGCAGTGTGGCGCAAGTGCTCGAGCTATCGCAGGCAAAGATCAGCGACGGCACCATTATCAGTTTCATCCAAAATTCGCAAACAACCTATCCATTGGCGGCGTCACAAATCGTTTATTTGAAGCAGCAGGGGGTTTCGGACCTCGTTCTCAACGCCATGTTGAACCAGCACCCGGCTATGGCCGCCTCCGCGCAAGCTGCGCCTCCGCCAGCCGTTGCAAGTTCCGCTTCCGCCGAAATTCCGTCGGCAACCGTGCCGGCGACGACTTATGTCCAATCTGCGCCCTCCTCGGTTTACGTGATTCCTGACACCCAAACGTATTACTACGACTATGGGTACTATGGTTATCCTTATTATTACTACCCACCGGTGGGCGTTTCGATAGGGCTCGGTTGGGGTTGGTATGGCGGATACGGTGGATGGCATGGAGGATACGGCGGCTGGCATGGCGGTTATGGTGGCGGTTTCCGGGGTGGTGGTGGCTTCCATCGCTAAGACTCTACGAAGGATTGGGCGGGGGGCGCGCGCGCCCCGCGCAAAGCGCTTCCTGCTTTCTCCCTCCTTACTTTGTTCAAGCGGTATGCGCGCTGGCTGGGGCAGTTGCGCGTCAGTTGAATCAAATCTTGCTGGCGGGCAAGAATTGGCCTTCAATATTGGCGCCTATCCAATGAAACTCGGACTCGGACTTTACCGCCATCAACTGGATCGCCAGCACTTTCAATTCGCCAAACAGGCCGGTTGCACGCACCTGGTCATTCACCTGGTGGATTATTTCCGCTCCTCGCGCAGCAACCTTCCCGGCGACCAACCGGTCGGCGACGATTCCGGCTGGGGATTGGCGGGCGACCCTGGGAAAACCTGGTCGTTCGAGGAGTTGACGGCGATAAAAAAGGAGATCAACGCCGCCGGACTTGAACTGGAAGCCATCGAAAATTTCGACCCGGCGCATTGGCACGACGTCCTTCTCGACGGTCCGAAGAAAGAGCAACAGATTGAAAACCTGAAGAAACTGATTCGCAACATTGGCCGGGCGGGGATTCCCATTGTTGGTTATAACTTTTCGATTGCCGGTGTTGCCGGGCGGGTCAAGGGAAGATTCGCGCGCGGCGATGCCGAGGCCGTGGGAATGAACGGCCCTTTGGACAAGCCGCTCCACAGCGGCATGGTCTGGAACATGGTCTATGATAAAAATGCCGCGCCCGGCGTGGTCCCGACGGCGACCGCTGAGCAGCTCTGGGCGCGCCTGAAATTTTTTCTTGATGAAATGGTGCCGGTTGCCGAGGAGGCCGGCGTGACGCTGGCGGCGCATCCGGACGACCCGCCCTTGCCCTCGGTGCGGGCACAGCCGCGCCTGGTCTGGCAACCGGGTCTTTTCCAAAAGCTGCTGGATTTGAAACCCAGCCCGCGCAACGCACTGGAGTTTTGCGTCGGCACGGTTGCGGAAATGGCCGACGGTGATGTCTATGAGGCTGTGGAGACCTACAGCCGCCGGAAGAAGGTGGCCTACGTTCATTTGCGGAACGTTCGCGGCAAAGCGCCGTATTACAAGGAAACGTTCATTGATGATGGCGAGGTGGACGTGATGCGGGTGTTGCGGATTTTGAAGAAGAACGGTTTCGATGGCGTAATTATTCCCGACCATGCGCCGCAAATGAGCTGCGCGGCGCCGTGGCACGCGGGGATGGCGTATGCGCTGGGCTTTTTGCAGGCAGGTTTAAGGGCAGTAAATTAGAAGGCTGGATGACAGGAAATGGATCGTCCTGTGATTTATATCAAATTCGTTGGTTACCAAGGCTTTGCATTCACGGTACTTGCGGGCCAATCATCGGTGCGGAACGGCACGGCGGGCAGGCCCGCTCCATTGTAAAGGGTGGCTTCCGGATTCGCCTGCCACGCATACCGCACCGCCACCGGCTGGGGAACGTCCGGCGACGAAACAATGATCGTGTCCCCGTCAATCTTCGCGCTCGCCCAATGCCATTGGCGGTCGGCGCCGGCTATCGAGAATTCACCGAGATCGCCGCCTTTGACGACCAATCCGCCGTCCGTGTGCGTGAAATGGATTCTGATGGCTCCAGGAATCTGCTCCGCCCACTTGAATGCAGGCCCGGCAAAGGGAATTTTTTGGCCATAGGCGTTTGCCAGCGCGCAGAAGGCCAGCCGTTCGCCCACAATTTCCTTGTCCTTGGGATGGATATTGTCGGCGTCGCCGGTGTCCACGGTCACGGCGAGGCCTGAATTTTTCACGTGCGCGGCGGTGAAAGCCTGCGCTTCGCGCAATTCGGCCCAGGCATCGTCACCCGGTTGGTCGCGGTGCTGCATAAACTTCGGCAGGCTGACGATGTAAAATGGAAAATCGCCCTGGCCAAAGGTCCGGCGCCAATCGGCAATCATGTCCGGGAGCAGGGTTCGATATTGCCAGGCGCGGAGGAAGTTCGCTTCGCCTTGGTACCAGATCGCGCCGCGAATTGCGAAGGGCGCGACGGGGTCAATCATCCCGAGATACAACACTTCCGGCATGGTGGGATAATTTTCCATGGTCAAAGGCATGGGATGCGGCGGGCGGGCATCGCAACTTAAGGCGCCTTTCCATTCGCCCGCGAGCGGAACGACGGTATTATCGCCAAGAACAATTTTCAGGTCGTCGGGTTTGCCAATGAACCCGCCGTCGGATTTGGATTGGAAGACGCGGATGGCGACCTCATTTTTTCCCGGCTGCAGGACGCCCTCGTTGATGTCATAGGCCCGTGGATTTTCGACCCACGAACTGGCGCCCACCCATTGGCCGTTGACATAGGTGGTATCCATTTTTTCGATGGGGCCAAGATGGAGGGTCGCCTTGCCCGGCGGCAGCGGATTTGGCAAGGTGACTTCCTTGCGGAACCAGCAGATGGCCGGCACATCGCCCACACCCAATTCCGCAAATCCTCCCGGGACGGTGACCGTTTTCCAACTGGAATCATCGAAATTTGAGGCCGACCACACGTTATTGCCGATGTCATACTCATCCAGCCAATGCATCAGAAAGCTGCCGTATTCCGGTCCGCCTTTGGCGCGTAGCCGGGCGATCTCATCCAGTGGCGCGTCAAAGGCCTTCAGCTTGCGGAGGGTATCGGGAGCCATCCAACTTTCGGCCGGCGTGCCGCCCCAGCAGTCCTCGACCAGGCCGATGGGCACGTGAAGTTCGTCCTGCAATTTTCTTCCGAAGAAATATCCAACAGCCGAAAATCCGCCCCAGCCGTCCGTGGCGACGGTTTGAGGCGAGCAAATCCGCCAGGTTCCCTCGAGGAGATTGGTGGGCGAATAAGAGACCTGCTTATTGACGATGAAGAGCCTGAGTTCGGGATGATCGGCCAATTGAACTTCGTTGGCGCCATTGCGGGCATTCGAGAGGCCGAACTCCATGTTGGATTGGCCGCCGCAGAGCCAAACGTCACCGACGAGGACTTCGTGGAATTGAATGCTTTGGTCGGCATCAGACACTTTCAACGTGTAAGGCCCGCCGACCGGCGGGGGCTGGATTCTTGCCTGCCAGCGCCCGTCCGGGCCAGCGGTGGCCGTAGCGGAATGGCCGGCGATCTCCACGGTGACTTTCTCGCCGGGCGCGGCCCAACCCCAAATAACGTTGGGCTTGTCACGTTGCAGGACCATATTGTCGCCGAACATGGGGCTGACGAGCGGCAATGCGGGAATTTCGGCGGCGAATCCTGCGGTCGCCCAGCCCAGAAACAGCACGGGAAGAAGGCGGAAGAATTTTTTCATGGTTTGAGAATGATAAAAAAGCCGGAAATCTATGTATAGTATTGTGTTACAAAATCGCCCGGGCCCGAGCGCAGGTCTGTGACCTGCAACAATTTCCCCAAGGGAGGACACATTCGAGCTAGCCTTGAGCGTCTGAAATATTCGGGCGTTGCTGCGGCTCACAGAGCCGCGCGGAGCGCAGGTCTGTGACCTGCAGCAATTTCCTTCAAGGGAGGAGACATAGAGTCGGCCTTGAGCGCCTGAAACATTTGGGCGATGCTGCGGCTCACAGAGCCGCGCTCCGGCCTGCGCTTTTCATTACAGATGCAATGCTCCAAATTCATCCCGGTACCGCGCGCTGCTCCACGGCCACTCTTTCGGAGCAAGAACCAGTTTTGCCTTGACAGGGTTATTTTCGATGTAGCGAATTGTCTGCTTTTCGTGTTCTGCGTCTCGCATGAATACGTCAAAATAATCACCCGCCCAAAACGAGCCCTGTTTTCCGAGCAATTGATTGGCAAGCCTGCCCGTGTGTTTTTTCCAGGCGCCAACAATTTCCGACATCGGAACATTGTCCACCTTGAATAAGACGTGAACATGGTTGGGCATCAGCACCCATGCGCAGAGGTCATATCGTTTGTCAGCGAATTGGCGAAAGTTGTTTTCAACGAGAAATGCAACGTCATTACGGCGCA
>JASHVW010000201.1 GCA_030044395.1 Verrucomicrobiia bacterium | reverse complement strand
TCGCTGTCGGAATCCGGCGTGCGGCGAATATCGTACATCCAGCGGTAGCGCGCCGTCTTTTTGACGCCACCGGTGGTTGTGTAGGGCATCAAGGTACACCAGGATTGGTTGTCAAAGTCAATGCTGTCACCGGAAGGAAACGGGGCGAATTCAAACCAGGCGCGCATTTTGTAGAGGAAACCATCGCTGTCATTCGGGAAGTGTTCCTTGACGACATCGCCATTGGGATTCTGGCGGTCATGCATTAACTGGTCGCGGCGGCTGCCGTTGACAAAGAGAGCGATATAACGCTGGTAGAGCCATGGCGTTCCCAAGGCGCGCTGGAATGTGAAAGCCAGCTCGCTGCGCTGGATACTGGCGTCCTGGCCCGGGGCGGCGCCGGGATCGTGAATCTGGTTGAAATCGGTCGTACCCAGGAACATATCATCATCGTTAAAATCAAATTCATAATTGCAGGGACTACCATTGGGAGTATCAAACGACTGGTGGTAGGGGCTGCCCGCATAATGGCCATCCATGTTGTAGATAACTCGGTTTCCATTGACAAAAGTGCAGTCAATCCCCTCGTTGCTCAGGTCAGATAAGGCGGCCCAGCGGTTGATGTTGGTTTGAGTCAGCCAGAGGTGATACACGCCGAAACTGCCGCCAGGATTGCCGTCGCCAAACATGACAACGCACTCGCGCACCGGCTCGTTGTTCTGCGGGCGCAACGCCGGGAATCGTGTGCTGCCGCCCAGCGTGTTGGAGGCGACAAGGTAAAAGGCCACCACTTGATTGGCCGCCTGGCCTGGGATCGTGGCGCTGAAGATGCCGTCGCCCGGGACAGCGTCTCCGCCGGTGCCATTGTCCAGCATCGGCACTGCGGTATAGTTGGTGGCTGGATCGAGGCGGTAATACAGCGTGAAACTCTGCACGCCGATGTTGGGATCGCAGATATTGGCCGTGACCACGACGGGTTGACCTGCGGCCGGCACTGGCGGATTGTGCGTCACATTGTAGATCGCCGGTCCGGCGTTGGTTACGTAACTGCTGTTGGGCATTCCCGGGCTGCCCAAATTGGGGGGAATCGGCATCTCCGCCGTGTCTTCGAGCCAATTGCCATTTAGACGCAACAACGGTTCCGGCCAGCCGTGCAGCCAGCGCGCCTCGTAACTTAACGTGACTGTGTCGCCGGCGGTCATGGAATCGTTGTTCAACGCCACTTCGCATGAATTGTCACCGGTCCAGAGGCGGTCGCTGCTGCGGATGTGGAGCGAGTAACTGCTTTGATAGCCGGTGTTTTCCAGGCTGGACCGGCACATGCATCCTTGCAAAGACCAATTTGTCAATCCGAGGCCGCCTTCGAATGTGCCATTTGAGACATAGTTGGAGCCGTTGTAAATAACCTGGATGTTGTCCACGAGGCATTCGCCTGAATCAAGCAGACCTATCTGCGCGTAGTCGATCGTCGGATCGTAATTCGCGCCGTTGTCGAGGACGCCCGTGGTTTGGATGTTGGTCCAGACGGACTTTTGCGTGTCATCGCTATCCGCCCAGTTTGCCGCCAGGCGATGATTCGAGCGGGGGTCAATCAGTTCCAGGCTGCTTCCACCGCCCGCCGACCATTGGCCCCAGCGCCCGCCCGTGCCATAAGTCACTTGATCCTCCTCCACCAGAACCGTATTCGTGTAATACAGCTCCGGTTCGGACAACGTCACCTGTTCGCCATTATGGGAGAGCTTGCCGCTGTAGTTGCCCACCGTATTGCTCGTGTTCAAATTCGTATAATTGGCAAACAAGTTGGTCATGTTTTTTGCGACCACCAGATAGCCGTTCGGAGCGATGGCGATGCTCGGAAAGGTAAAGGTGACCCCTGCGGTAAACTGCCAGCCGGCGAGGTTGATCGTATTGGTGCCCTTGTTGTATAGCTCGATGTACTGGTCGTCGTCGTTGCCACTGATCGGGTCGTACATCAGTTCGTTGATCACGATGTCGCCGATGACAATGCTGTTGTTGTTTGTCCCCGGTGTATTGGTGGTGAAATTGTAAAAATCGTTTGCGCCGTCAGGCCAGCGGCCATAGGACACGCCGTTCGGCTGCGCCCCGAATCGCACCGCGTCCAATACCCGGCTTCCGTCGGGCTTGATGAAATAAAGCGTGTCTCCCGATCCATCAAGCGTGAAGCCAAATTGAGATTGCGTGAAGGAGATGAACCCCGCCGGGCCAATGACGGTGCCGGTCGGTATTACAAATTTGTTCGTCGTGGGATCGTCGGTCAGGATGCAGCCGGAAATGTCCACGCTGTTGGTGGCGTGATTGTAGAGTTCGATGAACTGCGGCACAGCGGGATTCTCCGAGTGCGGCAAAATTTCGTTGATGACCACGTTGCGCAACGGACTGGGTGTGTAGCCGTCCATCTGACCCGGCGAACCGCCCACCGTGTCGCTAATGTCCCAGGCCCGCGGGTCCCCTTCGCCGTACGTAGGATTGGCCAGCACGATCGAATGTCCGGTGCCATCCGCCGCGACGGGCCACGGCCAAACATCGTCGTAAGGCACGGTCAGCAGGACGTTGGATTCCTCATCCAGCAGTTGGAGTGTTTCGGAATGTTTGAGGCTGCCGTTGTACGGCCCGATGACATTCGTAATGCCATAGACACTTTCGATGTCCGCTGGCGCCGCCGCCACCACGAGGTAGCCGCCGCCGGGAATCTGCGTATTCGGCGGAAACGTGTAATTCATGTCCGCGCAGGTGAGTTGGTAGCCGCTGATGTCCTGAAACCACGGGTTGGAATTATAGAGTTCGAGAAACTCGAGATTTTTGCCATCGGTGCGCGGCGCGGGTTTCCACATTATTTCGGAAAAGACAATTGGCGTCATCCGGCTGCTCGGCCCGATCACATCGTGGGGGTTGACTTGCAGGCCAACGACAGCGTTGGTGAGATTGATGATGTTGCCAAATTGCGCAGTGGTCACCTGGTTCGTGTTGTGGCTGCTGACGGAGTAACCCAGATAGATTTGATTGGGCATCGAAATGGC
>JASHVW010000200.1 GCA_030044395.1 Verrucomicrobiia bacterium | reverse complement strand
ACCAGAGAGGACTTTTTTCAGATAGCGTCCTTGGCCGGAAGGATGCGGTTCAATCTCACGCAAAGGGCGCAAGATTTTAGACACGAATTGACGCGAATGGACGCGAAAAGAGACGAGACAATTCTATCTCACACAAAGCTCGCAAGGGCCGCAAAGTCAGAAGACATCCGCCTTCGCTAAAAACTACGGCGCGACTCGCCTGCCGCTCGGAGGTCAGAGGTCAGAAAGCAGAAAACGGAAAGCAGAAAACGGAAAGCGGAAGGCAGACAGGAGTTTTTTACAAGAAGGAAACGACCAGTCTTCGCTTCGCTTCGCCTCGGCAAGAGGGAACGCAAATTCAATTTGATTTTTTGGCTTGCTTGCGCTGTAACTGGTCACTTTGGGCTGATTGAATGGCGGCGTCCAAATCTTCGACTTTTTTCCAGGCTTTTTGTAATTGTTTGCGATTCTCCTCAGTTGTCTTTAACAACACTTCGAGTGCGGGTTTGTCGGTGCTATTCGGCATTTCAGCGTGCCAATCTAGTCCAAAGCGGAAAGACACGCAAATGGGGTTAAGGCCTTATCATTTACCGACCTGGATGACAGCCTGGTCATGGGGCGTTAGACTGTGCCGGTTTGACTTCGCTCGGTTTTTGGGGTTTTTCCCGGTAAAAATCGTAATAGCCGCGCCAAAGAAACACGACCCGCCTTGCCGTTTTGATAAATGTCCACGTTCATCTCTGCGGGATAAAAGGCGGGGAGATCTGCTTTCTGTGCTGCTTAGATTATGCTGCGTTTATCCTCGGCCCGTCGTTATGCATGGGAGCTGATTGCATGTCGTGGAAAATCGCGGCTCGAACCGCCTTTTGCGGAGAATCCATAAGTTGGGTTCCCAGGACAGTAATTAATCGCACGACCCACTCCTTGTCCTTTTTGAGGTATGCCCATGCGTAACACGTTGTAGCCTTGGCATGACCGACAAGGTAAAAGATTTCAACCTGGCCTTTCCAAATGGTGTCTCCGTTAAGCGTCTCATGGACAACAACGCTCTCGCGGTGAACCGCCTCGCATTCGTGCCTTCCCTCAATCTCCCATTGCAGCATCGCCAAGTAGCGAAGTTCGTTTGGCATACTTAACGTAAAAAACCGAGTCTTTTTAGCAAAAAAAATGCCACTTGAAGAATCGCGAATTTATTAAGGAAAACTGATTTTTTTCTGAAAAGATTTATTGCAATTTGTGTTTTTGGCCCGTGCAATAAGCCAATTTTATTTGGCACCAATGTCCGAAGTCGCTCCGCGACACTTTCCCTTTACCCATTGCAGGCTCGCCGGCTTGGCGCCCAACCTGAAACGTCGTTGATAGGCTGACACCGCATGAATAAGTTCGTTTGCGCTTTTCGCGGCCGTCGTGATTCTTATCAGGTGCCGCTCGCCCTTGCCGAAGGCGGCTTGTTGGACAGCTTTATCACAGATATCTACGCCTTCCCGGCTGTCCGGTTATTGTCCCGGTTTCTTCCAGCCCGGACGCGTGAAAAAATAGATGCGCATTACGAACCGAGAATCCCCGCTGACCGGATAAAATGCCTGTGGAACACAACCGCCCTGGAACATCTGCGGCATTTCCTCGGATTCTCGCCATCAGTCACCTTCGCAAGGCTCGATCAACATTTTGCCTTGGCCGCGGCCTCCCGCGCCAGGAGGCAGGGAGCGGACCTGTTTCTATACAGCCCGTATGCATGGGAAGCCTTTGCGGCCGATTACGGGCACACAACCCGGAAAGTATTGTTCCAATTCCATCCCCATCAGATTTTCGAGCGCGGGATACTCAAAAAAGATCATTCCAAACATCCGCATGTGATTGATTCATTTGCGGAGGAGACGGGCAAACGATTGAATGCGGGTTTGCTGCGGCGCAATCAGGACGCCTGGCGCCTGGCGGATTTGATTTTCTGCGCCAGTTCCTTCACGATGCAGTCATTGCTTAGCGTCGGCGCCGACCCGGCAAAATGCCGCGTCGTTCCCTATGGGGTGGAATTGCCCCCTCTCGATGGTTGCCTCAGGGCGCCCGATTCGTTTCGTGTTCTATTTGCAGGTTCCGGCATGCAACGGAAAGGTCTCCACCATCTCCTGCTCGCATGGAAGAATGCCAGCCTGCCTCCCGACAGCCGGCTGATTCTCGTGTGCCGCGTCATGGACAGGGGGATAGAGCGGATGGCGAACAACGTTAAGGGAGTGGAGCTGCGAAATGAAGTTAGCGGACGCGTTCTACGTTCCTTGTTTTACTCGTCCACATTGTTTGCCATGCCCTCCCTGGTGGAAGGATTCGGGCAGGTTTATCTGGAGGCGCTCAGCCACGGTTGTCCGGTGTTGGGAACTCCAAATACCTGTCTTCCTGATCTCGGAAACGAGTCCGATGGAGTTTTTATCGTTCCGGCCGATGACTACATTGATGCGCTTGTGCATGGGTTGGAATCGGCTGCCAGGTCCCTGTTCGGCAATGACGCCATCCGGCAAAAGGCCCGGGCGTGCGCGGCACGATTCAGTTGGGCGCGATTTCGGTCGGAGATAAGACATCAATTAACAAGCGCAAGATTTTAGACGCGAACTCCAAGACGAAAACGACTGAGGAGTCCCTCGGATGTTTGCGCTAGCTTTTGGAGTGCGCCAGTCCCCTGGCGCTTCGGGAGGGACACATTTTTGAAGGGAACGATGAGTGATTTCCAGAGCCCGCTTGCCTGCGAACGCAAAGCGGTAGAGGACTACCGCACTCCAAGACGCAAAGCGACTGAGGAGGCCTTTGGAACGTTGCGCCAGCATTTGGAGTGCGCCAGTCCCCTGGCGCTTTGGGAGGGACACATTTCTGAAAGGAACGATGAGTGATTTCCAGAGCCCGCTTGCCTGCGAACGCAAAGCGGTAGAGGAGGCGCGGTGCTTTTTGTAAGAGCCAGGCGGGCTCGAGCCGCTCTCACTTTTCCAAGCCTCCAGCTTTGCCGTAGGTTGCTGACTTAACACGCTCTACAGTCCGCGTATGTTTGAAACATTGTCCATGATGCCAATCTCCTTCTGGGTCGTGGTGGGCATTCTCATCGCCGGCGGGGCATGGTCGTTTCGATGGATCAACGATGGCTCGGGCATTCCCATGCTGGCAGTCCTCGGCACGGTGACCGTCTGGTACGTCGGCGATGCCTTCTATAATGATTATGCCGGCAACTACGCGAAAATTTTTGATTCGGATGTGCTGCGATCCGCATGGTGGGAAGTGGCCTGGTTTTTGGCCGTTTTTCTGGTGGCGGCGCCTTTTGTGCATCGCTGGTTCAACGCCAGGCATCTGCGGAACCGCAGCGGCGTGGTTCAATTGGCAAAATCGGGAGTTGATTATCCGGTTCTTCAACGCCAACTGGATATTCTATTCAAAGGATGCCTCGCCATCTATGCCTTCCTGGCTTTGGTTGCCGCGATTCGTGTGAATGGCCAAATCCTGTATTTCTTCCTCCCCTTTCTGGGTGTCAACCCCGAGCCGTGGTCGCGAACAAGGGTTGGCTCCAGTTTTAGCGCGCTATTGAGCTTTGCCCTATATGTTCAAATGATGGTGACCGCGGCTTTCGGCGTGTTGGCCGCGGTCTCAACCAACAGGCGCACCCGATTTTTGTCGTTGCTTTTATGCTTCATATCCTGGCCCTGCTTTATTTTTGACCGCACCCGGAACACGATCCTCGCCGTGGTGATCCCGGCAATCTTGTGCTGGGTCTTCTTACGGCTGCGCGGAGGCATTTCGAAAAAAATCGCGGTGCTGGCCGCCTTCTTTATTTTGCTCAATGGTTGGATGGCCTTCATTATTCAAAACCGAACCAACGAGAGCATTTCAATCGCCTTGAGGCAAAAAGAATTCAACCTGGAGCAGGAGGAATCTGTCCATCACCAGGGATTGAACATGTTCGAGGAACTGTGCTGGATTAACACCTTTATGAAAAATGGAACCTG
>JASHVW010000199.1 GCA_030044395.1 Verrucomicrobiia bacterium | reverse complement strand
TGTCCTCGTCCCCTTCCTTCTCCAGGGGGAGAAGGCCAGGATGAGGGCGGGCTTTTAAAAACGTCCTTCATTTCAAATCCAACCCGGAATCCAAAACTTGGGTGTTCAGTTTTTTTCATTTTGATGGGTCAATCTGCCCAAAAAATGAGATGCGCCCCGCGGCGCAGCATGAGAAGCCGGAACCAAAATCAGACCTGTATAATCATCTCCACCCTCTCCCCTTTACGGCGAAAGTACGCCATCCGGGCAATGCACAACGCCAAATTCATGTGAAAACAGGCAAAAATAAAACGGTCTTACTCCGAAGTGGCTGAACCAATACCAGGGCAATTCCATCAAAGCTGTAGGGCTGAGTCGGGAATCCATCGGACCGCGGTCTTTTTGGCTTTTGGCTTAATGAATAGCTTCAATTCCCTGTCCCTTCTGTTGCCAACCCCACTTTCGTGATGTTCAACTGCTGCAGGATGTCGAGCACGTTGATCATGCTTTGATAATCTACTGCGTCAGCGCCTTTGACGACCACGCTCGGATCCGGGTTCTGTTGTTGCAGTTGTTGCAAACTGTTACGCAATTGCTGGATGGTAACCAATTGGTCGTCCAAGAACGTCCGGCCTTGCGCGTCAACGGTGATGTGGTTGATTTTCGGTTTCTCCTTTTGTGGCGGCGGCTTGCCGGAGGGAAGGTTCATCTCCAGGTTGTTCATCATCTGTGGTGTGGTAATGATAAATATGACCAGCAAAACGAAAACCAGGTCAAGCAAAGGCGTGATGTTCAGTTCACTCAATGAACTATGATGGGAACGAGATGTTTTTCTCAGGCTCATTGCAGTACTGATTCTGTATCGTTTTCCTGGACGTCAAAGCGGATGGTTACGTGCGATGGAAAATTGGTTGGCGGCGGACGGTCCATGCTTTTGAGCGCGGCGAGGGCCTGATGGACAGAATCATCCCATTGCTGATTGCCCGAGCCTTTCTGCCATTGGATGTCGCCAACCTTCCCGTCGCGACCAATTGAAACGGCCACTTCAACCGCCCAATCACCGTCGTTCATGTCCTGGGGACGGTTCCATTTGGAGCGGAATGCATATTCCATGGCGCCCCTATAAAGTTCGACCGGGTCGGAGCTACTTTCCACCACTTCGCCGCCGCCAAATTCCAGCGACGGTAACGCCGCTGCGGGCGGGGCGATGGTCGGTTGCGTCACAGCCGGCGCCAGGGCTGCTCTGGCTTCTTCCACGGGTTTGGGCGCAGCAACCACTTTCGGCTCTTCAATCTTGGGCGGTTCTATTTTCGGCGCTTCAGGCGGTTTCGGTTTGGGCGGTGGCTGTTCCCTGACCATTTCAATCGTAATTTTCTTCAACTGCCGGCCTAACAAACCCTGTCGTGCAGCAAAATACATGAGCACTAAAATCAAAAGCGCGTGACCGATGGACGAGATTAGGAGGTTCACCTTCGAGGAATTGCGCTTCTTCCGCGGTTGGCTTTGGGGAATCATCAGTTTAAAGGTTCGGTGGCCAGGTCCACTTTGGGCACGTTCGCCTGCTGGCAGATATCCAGGACGGCGCGGATCTGCTGGTATTTGGTTTTGCCGTCGCCGCGCACGATGACGTTCAGGTCCGGGTCGTCCTCGCGCAGGCCGATAAGTGTCTGGAGCATTTCAGCAGCGTTATCAACCCGGGCCTTGTTCAGATACAGTGAGCCGTCGGCCTGCACGGAAATGTAATTCGCCTTGCGTGGCGGATCTTTCAGATGGCGCGTGGCATCCGGCAGTTTCAAGTCCAGATCATTCACCGGCGGAATGGTGGTGATGATGAAGATCACCAGAAGCACGAACGCCAGATCGAGCAGCGGCGTGATATTCAATTCCGTCAAGGAATGATGCGCGGAGCGCGAACATTTTTTCATGATCAAATGGCCGGAGTGTTCTCGCCCATCTCTGCTTTGGTCAAGGCCCAGGCGATTTTGTGTTCGATGTCACGGTTGTCCACGTAGGAGTGCTCGATTTGGTTGGCATAACGCGCCGCGTAGCCATCCAACTCCTGTGTCAGGTGCCGGATGGTGGTGACCATGAAGTTGTAGGCGAACATGGCCGGAATGGCCACCAACAGGCCAGTCACGGTGGCGACAAGCGCCGCTGCCACGCCTGGGGCCATGGCTGTCAGCGTCGCGGCTTTACTCTCCGCGATGCCCGCAAAGGTGGCCATCACGCCCCAAACTGTGCCCAGCAAACCGATGAACGGGCCGCCGGCGACCGCCGTGGATAGCACGATCATTCCCTTCTCCAATGCCATCGCTTCATTTCCTGCCGCTTCCTCAAGCACCACTTTGACCGCCTCAAACGATGCGCCGCTGATCCGCCGCTCGCCTTTCACGATGACGGGATTATTTTTGAGCTGGTATGCCAGTTCGTGCGCGCCCCGAATGTACAGTTCGAAAGCCGGCGAACCTTCAAAATTCCCGTCTTTGCGCTGGATATCCAACGGATCGCGGGTGGCGGCATAAGCGGCCAAAAACTTTTTGGTCGCCTTGCGCGCAATCATCAGTTGGCGGATCTTGGTGATGATGATGGTCCAACTGAACAGCGACAGCAGAAACAGCACTGCGACGGTGGCTTTGCCCTCCGTGGTGGCGTTGTCAATCGCATACATCGCCGCGTTTGCAGCCAGGATGGGTTGAATGAAGGTAGTCATGGTTTGTTTTCGTTTTCGATTAAATCAATCATTTTTGGGCAGGATTACCGTCACACGGCTCGTCTTTTGAGCCAGGCTGACCTGCGAGCGTTTCTTCTTTTCGTCCTCATCGTCGCCGGTGTCGGTTTTGGAAGCGGCTTCAGTGGCATTGTCGGCGGGCTGACTATTTACCTGTGAAACATTGGATTGGGGAATGCCCATGCTGGACCCGGCCGTATTTCCCGATGCCGAAACCGATTCGGATACCAGGGAAGCATCAATGCTGCTCCCGCTCACATCCAGATTGCCGCCGCTGACAATCGTGCCGGTAACCTGGCCGGATGACGCGATGTCCACATTGCCGCCGCTTACGGCGGTCACATCCACGTTTTGGACGGCACTGATATCGACGCTCTGGCTGCCGATGACGATACCACTGATGGCGCCGCCGGCCTGGAGCTTGATATTGCTGCCAATGATGCCCGAACCATTGGCGTTGATGTCGTCGCCCGCGTTTAATGAAATAAAGCTGTTTTGGACATCGGCTCCGTTGAAGGCAATTTGGATGATGCCGCCGAGGCTGGCGTTGATGTCACCATTTGGGGCCTGCACCGTGATATTACCCAGAGGGGCCTGCCCGCCGGGGACCGTGGTCGCCAAAATGCCACTGCCGGGGATCTGCGCCGGAATGGTTTCCAGCCCTCCGCTAGTCGGATCCAGTTCCAGGGCATTCAAGGCCACATAGCCTTCGCCGCCGGTGCCGGCGTTCACGTCGCCGTTCAGCGACTCCACGTCAATGTTCCCTCCGTCGTAAGCGGCGATGCGCGAGCCATCCACATTGACATCGTTGTTGGCCGTCACGGAAATATTCCCTCCGCCTGTCGTAAAGATGCCCAAGGCCTCGCCCGGAGTGCCAAAGGCACTCAATTCGCCGCCCACATCAAGCTCTCCACCGACGTTCAACGTGATGCTTCCCAAATAACTCTCATTGGCGATGGCGGTGGTGGTCATCTCCAGATTGCCCGCACTGGTAATACCGATGTCAGCCCCATCGGGCGAAATCGCCGCCAGGGCGGCGTCCGGCGCCGTTACTGTAATGCCGCTGGAGATGCCCAGGTCAATGGCATTGGCGTTGATATTGAAATAACCGGGGCCGGAAAGAGTGAGACCGTTGGCCCCGAGCGAGGCGCTTTGGCTGTCATTGTAGAGTTGTGTAATTGTGGCCTGCCACGCGGTCAATTGGCTGCCAGAAAGAATAGGATTGCCGTTATCGTCCACAGGATTGAGCAGAGATTGTTCCGTCGCATAACTCATTACTCCAACAAACGAAATTTGACCGCTTGTATCGTCATAATTCAATTCGCCCGCCAATGATGAATAGTCGCTGATAATTTGGCTGATAATATTCTGACAAATCCCGCCAGACAAAGTCTCGCTCGTGAGATCGCCGCGATACGTGATATCTCCGCCGACGTTGATATAGGTCGTTTGCGAGGGCGAAAGATTTTGCCCTGCAAAACCAAAGTTATAGACGTTGCCGACTACGTTGATCTGGGCATACGTCGGCACCGTGAGTCCGAAGTTTTCAATGCTGCCGGAAATATCCACTTCCACGGGATTGGGATTGTCTAAATAAAGCGGAGTGGAGGCTTGTCCGTTTGCAAACGTGCTCCAACTCGTCGAGCCGCTGTCCGACATCGTGATGCCGGTCAGGTCAATTGAATCTGCATTCACCGCCCCGCTTAAATCTCCGCCGTCACGAGTGATAATCTGCAATGAACCCTCGCTGGAGGGATAGAGGATGATGGAAGTATCAAGCGTAACCCCGCCCGCGCCGGCGTTCAATGAAAGGTCCGGGGCATAGACGGGCGGCATCGTTTGGTTGCCACGAAACACCCGCGCAAGGTCGGAGCCGGTCAGATCAATGGCGTTTCCCGCCCAGAGATTGACCGCCGCATTGGGCGCATAATTGAAAGCGAAATTCGGGCCGTCGAAAGTGCCGTTGGGATTGTTGACTTCGTTGATCTCAATGTCATTGGCGGCCCATGCGTTCCATGACCCATCGATCAGGCTCAACGTGACCGGCTCCACAGAACCGGAAACAGAACTGATGCCGATGTTTCCGTTGGCATTGGCGGTTTGCGTCACTGCGGTTTCGAGGGTGCTCAATGTGCAGGCGTAAAGCGTCGGGTTGGCTTGCGGATCCTGCAGGATGGCCGCCTGCGCGCCAGACACCTGGATGCCTGCCAGCAAAATGCCGGCGCCGTCGGCCAGATTGTAATTTCCGAGGATATCATTGCCGGCGATGATGGTCACGTTGCCCGCGCCATAAGCGCCGGAAGCCCCCGGCCATTTGCCGGTGGGAACGGTTGGAATACTGCTGACCTCGTCGCCGGCAATCAGCGTCACAGCGCCGCCCGCAGCGCCGGTGGAGATGCCGCCGAGCACAGCGGGGTTGGGGATTGCGTTACCGTTTTCGAAGAAATAATCGCTCAGTGGCGTTCCTCCAATGGTCGCACTGCCGTTGGCTGTGCCCGCGTTGATGCTTCCCGATACTGCGTCCGCAAAGATACTTCCGCCGCCGGTGGTGAACACCGAACCTGATCCGACCGTAACGTTATCTCCAGCGTATAAATCAATCGAACCCTGGGAAAGTTCAATCGTGCCATCCGAGGGTGAAGTGGTGCTGCCGCTCGAATTGTTGTTCAAATAGATGTTCCCTACTCCCGGTTGAATGACATTATTAACGAAATCATATCCGGCTTCCAATTCGACTGACCATTGGTGCGCATCAATAATTGCGGCTCCGCTTTGAAAGTAAATGTTTTGTCCCGCCTGCAGGATGAGTTGCCCCTCCGTTTGTCCTGTGCTGCTTGACAGATTCCACGTGGTGCCGCTGGCCAGCGTGATATTGTAGTTGGCCTGCAAAGTGATTTGCGAAAGTCCTATGAACGCCGAATCGGTAAAGCCTGCCCCGCTGGTGCCCACGTCCAAATACAACGTGTCGCCCGGATCATCACCCGCCTGCAACGAGCCGCTGTCGCCGTTCAAATTTAACGTATCGCTGCCCGACGTATTGAGGACGATATAATCCGGATCCAGCAATAATGTCCCGCCGGTCCAGCCAGCCTGCGCCTGCCCTGAAATCTTCGTGTTGATGGCGTTGATGTCCGGCGCGCTGATTTCCACGCTGCCGCCGTTGCCGCCCTGAGAACCGCCTTCCACGGAGATTTGGCTGCCGGGATCGTCGCTGAATTCGCTGCCGGATTTTATCGTCACCGTTCCCCCGGCACTGCCCCCCGGCGAATTATCGCCATCCGCGGAGATTTGTGAATTTGCGCCCAGATTCACCTGGCTGGAAGCCACCAGTTCGATCTGGCCGTTGTTGTTTTGGATCGAATCTGCCTGGATGATTC